>CP166130.1:2565000-2704644 GCA_041228335.1 Alphaproteobacteria bacterium LSUCC0684
GTTCTCGGCAATCACGAAAAACTCGAACCTGAAACCTGGCATCGTCTGGCCCGGAACAACAGCCCGGATCTGCCGTCGCTGGTCGGGGATATCATGGCGGTCCGGGAAATCGCGCCGCATCTTCTTGAAGGGTTTGAGCATCACACAAGGGCATTTCTGCAGATCCAGCAGGGATGTGATCATCGTTGCACCTTCTGCATCATCCCGTATGGCCGCGGCAACAGCCGTTCCGTGCCCATGGCCGTGATTATTGATCACGTGGCGAAGATTGCCGATTCCGGCACGGCCGAAGTGGTGCTTACAGGTGTTGATGTCACGTCCTGGGGGCAGGATCTCGATGGCAAGCCCGGGCTTGGCCAGCTGGTCAGGAATATCCTTGCCGAAGTCCCGCAACTGGAAAGGTTGCGGCTTTCCTCGATTGATCCCGCGGAAATTGACCGTGATCTGCTCGATGTGCTCGGCAATGATCCGCGGCTGATGCCGCACTTGCATCTTTCGGTCCAGCACGGCGATGATCTGATCCTGAAACGGATGAAACGTCGCCATGGCCGCAAGGATGTGCTCGCCCTTGTCGCCGAAGCAAGGCAGGCAAGGCCGGATGTCATCTTCGGGGCTGACATGATCGCGGGCTTTCCCACCGAGGATGAGGCGGCCCACAGCGCCAGTCTTGATCTGATTGAACGCGCCGGGCTCACCTGGCTTCATGTGTTTCCGTTCTCGCCTCGTGATGGTACCCCTGCCGCACGCATGCCGCAAGTTGCCGGAGATGTAATTCGGGCTCGTGCGGCGGCGCTTCGGTCGGCGGCGACGGATCGGGAACAGGCGTTTCTGTCAAGCCGCATCGGTGCGGTGGATGATGTGTTGATGGAAACAGGCGGGATCGGCCACACGCAGCAGTTTGCCAGGGTCAGGATCCTGAGTGATCACAACCCCCGGGCAAAGACAGGCCAGACGCATATCCATTGTGACCGGCCCGTCACGGATCTTGCTGTCGGCAAGGTCTATCCCGCCCTCATCACGGCGGTGGCTGACGGGGTTCTTGAAGCGGAGTTGAGGTAATGGCGATTTTCGGCTTTCTGAAAAAATTGACCGGAAAAGACAAGGCGGAGAAAGCCGCCGCAGATGAAACGCTGCCCGAAAGTGATGCCGCCGAAGAGGCCGCCGCGGCCGACGCCCCCGAGACTGCCGATGCCCCCGAGGCCGCCGATACGGATGTTGTTGAAACGCCCGCACCACGGGCAGAAGATCTGCCCCCCGCCCCAGAATCTGTCCCCGCAGAATCTCCCGCTGAAATGCCGGTCCCGGATGATCTGCCCCCCGAAGACACCACCCCCGAAGATACCGTTCCGGAAGACGCTGCTCCTGAAACGCCGGCTCCGGAAGCCGACATCTCGGAAGACACCGGGCCCGATAAGGTTGGAAAAAGCCTTCCCGAAGATGCGGAAATTGCTTCTGCCGGGGGCGAGGACACCGCCGAAGACCCTGCCCCGGAAGATGCCGTTCTTCCCGAAGATGAACCATCCGTGGAAACTCCCGCTGAAACGCCGGTCCCGGATGATCTGCCTGCCGAAGACGCTGCTCCCGAAGACACCGTTCCAGAAGACCCTGCTCCCGAAAGCGCCGCCCCCGAACCTCCGGCGCCCGATGCCGGGGATAAAGCTGACGAACCTTCACCTGAACCTGCCCGTAAAAGCTGGTTTGGCCGGCTCAAGGAAGGGCTCGGCAAATCCGCTTCCAAGATCACCGAAGGCCTTGCCGGCATCATGGGCAAGCCAAAGCTTGATGCCGCCGATCTGGACGAGATTGAAGATGCGCTGATCATGGCCGATCTCGGGGTGGCGGCGGCAGGGCGTCTCACCGAAGGCCTCAAGGGACGGTCCTATCCCGATGGCGTCAATGCCGCCACCCTGGCCGAAGCGCTGGCCGAAGAAGTTGGCGCCATTCTTGCCCCGGTGGCAAAACCCCTCGAAATTCGGGCCGAAAACAAGCCTCATGTGGTGTTGATGGTGGGCGTCAACGGTTCGGGCAAGACAACCACCGCCGGCAAACTTGCCGAATACTGGCGCTCCGAAGGCCGGAGCGTGATGCTTGCCGCCGCCGATACGTTCCGTGCCGCGGCGGTGGAACAGCTCAAGATCTGGGGGGAGCGCACCGGCACCACCGTGATCGCGGGGGAGCCGAACGCCGATGCCGCCGCGGTGGCCTATCAGGCGCATGAGGCGGCCATCCGCGAGAAAGTGGATGTGCTGATTGTCGATACCGCCGGCCGTCTTCAGGCCCGGGCGGAGCTGATGGAAGAGCTTGGCAAGATCACCCGCGTGCTGGGCAAGCAGGACGCCGCCGCCCCCCATGACAGCATCATCGTGCTTGATGGAACAGTCGGCCAGAATGCGTTGTCGCAGGTTGCCGCATTTCAGGAAGTGGCAAATCTGTCGGGCATGATCGTCACCAAACTTGACGGCAGTGCCCGGGGTGGCGTGGTGGTGGCGCTGGCCGAGGAATTCGGCCTGCCCATTCACGCGGTCGGCGTGGGCGAAGGCAAGGATGATCTGCGGCCGTTCGATGCCGCGGATTTCGGCCGGGCGCTGGCCGGGCTGGGCAACACTTGACATTTGCCGCCTTTTCGATCAAGAAAGGCGCATACCGGCACGCAAGAAGCCAGACCTTGACGGGTCCCGTCTGTCCCTGAGTTTCAGGCACAGGCGATTTTCTGCTTTGCCGGTGCGCAACGTTGATGAAGACCAAGATCAGGTAAGACCGGAAAAGGCCATGTTCGATCGGCTGAGTGACAAACTGGGATCTGTCCTGGACAAGATCAGGGGCCGCGGCGCCCTCACCGAAGCGGATGTTGATACAGCGCTTCGGGAGGTGAGGCTCGCCCTTCTTGATGCCGATGTCGCCCTGCCGGTGGTGAAATCCTTCATCGCCCGGGTGCGGGAGCAGGCGGTTGGCCAGGACGTGCTCAAATCGATCAAGCCGGGCCAGATGGTCATCAAGATCGTGCATGATGCGCTGGTCGAAACACTTGGCCCCGGCGACGCTGAACTGAATATCAGCAAACGCCCGCCGGCGGTGATCCTGATGGTCGGCCTTCAGGGAAGCGGCAAGACAACCACCACCGGCAAACTGGCGCGGCAGCTCAAGACCCGGCAGAAGAAATCCGTCATGCTGGCCTCCCTCGACGTCACCCGTCCGGCAGCGCGGGAACAATTGCGCCTGCTCGGCACCGAAGCCGGGGTTGACGTCTTGCCGGAACAGGATGGCGATACACCGCTCAGCATCACCAAACGTGCGCTCAATGCCGCGCGGCTGAAATCTTCCGATGTGCTGATCCTTGATACCGCGGGGCGGACAACAATCGACGAAGCCCTGATGGCTGAAGTCCGTGAAGTGGCGACCCAGGCTGAACCGGCCGAAGTGCTGCTTGTCGCCGATGCCATGACCGGCCAGGATGCCGTCACCACGGCGGCGGCGTTCAAGGAAGCGGTGGGGATCACCGGCATTGTGCTGACCCGTGCCGATGGCGATGCCCGCGGCGGCGCGGCGCTGTCGATGCGGCAGGTCACCGATTGCCCGATCAAGTTTCTGGGTGTGGGTGAAAAACAGGACGCGCTTGAGGAATTCAACCCCGAACGCATGGCCGGCCGGATCCTCGGCATGGGCGATGTCGTCGGGCTGGTGGAAAAAGCAGCCGAAACCATTGAGGCCGAAGATGCCGAACGCATGGCAAAGCGCATGGCATCCGGCCAGTTCGACATGAACGATTTTCTCTCCCAGCTTCGCCAGCTGAGGAAAATGGGCGGCATGGGCGGGCTCATGGGAATGCTCCCCGGGATCGGCAAACTCAAGAAACAGATCGAAGCCGCCGGCATCGATGATAAACATTTCAACCGCCAGGAAGCGATCATCCTGTCGATGACCAGGCGCGAGCGGGTGCAGGTCGCGCTCCTCAACGCATCGCGGCGCAAGCGGATTGCCGAAGGATCGGGAACCTCGGTTCAGGATGTGAATAAACTCGTCAAGCAGTATCAGGATATGGCCAGGATGATGAAACGCCTTGGCAAGATGGGCGGCGGTGATCCGGCTGCGCTTGCCTCGATGCTGGGCGGCGGCGACACCCCCTCGGCTGGAATGCCGGGGATGGGCTCTGGCATGGGCTCAGGCATGGGCGGGTTGCCCGGTCTTGGCGGTAAAGGTTTCCCCGGCGGATTACCAGGTGGATTGCCAGGCGGGTTTCCCGGCCTCGGCATGCCGAAGGGTGGAAAGAAAAGAAAACGGTAGAGCATCCCGCTCTGCCCATGGCAAAGAGAGTTCTCAGTTCAAGGAAAGGATAGAACATGGCACTTAAAATCAGACTGGCCCGTGGTGGCGCCAAAAAGCGTCCCTATTACCGCATTGTTGTTGCCGAAGCATCGGCACCGCGGGATGGCCGTTTTGTCGAACGCGTAGGATCCTATAACCCGATGGTCCCGAAGGATCATCCGGAACGGCTAAACCTTGATTCCGAACGGGCAATGTACTGGATCTCCAAAGGGGCAAAGCCGACCGAACGGGTGCAGAAGATGATGGCCCAGCTTGGGCTCATCGAGGCGCCGGCCCTGCGCGATCAGCCGAAGAAATCCGCACCGGGCAAGAAGCGCCAGGAACGTGAGGCCGAGGCCGCCGCCGCCGCCGCCGCTGCTGCTGAAGCCGCCGCCGAAGCCGCCGCTGCCGCCACTGAAGCTGAAGAAGCTCCCGCCGCGGAAGCCCCAGCCGAAGAAGCTGCTGCAGAAGAAGCTGCTGCAGAAGCTCCGGCTGAAGAAACCCCTGCTGAGGAAGCCCCCGCCGCAGAAGCTCCAGCCGAGGAAGCCCCGGCTGAAGACGCCGCTGCTGACGAGGACACGGCACAGAGCTAAATGGTAGCGCGGAAGGTCTGTCTTGGTGCGATTGCCTCACCCCATGGGGTGAGGGGCATGGTCCGGATCAAGCCCTTCACCGAAGAGGCGGAGAATATCGGGGCGTATGGGCCGGTCAGTCTGGCCGATGGGCGCCGGTTTTCCCTCTCGGTGCGGAGCGTGGCCAAGGGGATGGTGCTGGCCTCGCTGGAGGGCATTTCCAGCCGGGACGACGCCGAAGGGTTGAAGGGCGAGCTGATCTATGTTGATCAGGACGCCTTGCCCGACCCTCTCGCCGAAGAGATCTATCACGCCGATCTCATCGGCCGGATGCTTGTCGATCCATCGCTCGGGGTCATCGGCCGTATCACCGGGGTTTATGATTTCGGGGCCGGATCCATGCTTGAGGTTCAGAGAGACAAGGGCAGGCCCGTGATAATTCCATTTCCCGAAACGAACCCAATTTCACCCGGAATGGATGATGCCGGAGACGAAATCGTAACGCTCAAGGTTGATCCGGTCTGGCTGGAAGATGGAGCCGGAAATGGCTGAAGGGGGTAGGAAAGGGTCAGATACGGCGTGCTGGCAGGTTCGCATCTGCACGCTTTTCCCGGAGATGTTTCCGGGCCCGCTCGGCCAGTCGCTTGCGGGCAAGGCGCTTCGGAACGGGATCTGGTCGCTTGAACTGATCGATATACGGGATCATGGCATTGGCCGGCATCGGATGGTCGATGATACGCCCTTTGGTGGCGGGCCGGGGATGGTGATGCGGCCGGATGTGATGGATGCCGCGCTCAATACCGCGATGGAGGGGTTCGGCAAAGACACGCCGAGGATTTACTTCTCGCCCCGCGGCCGAAAGCTTGATCAGGCGATGGCCGAGGAGCTTGCCGCCGAGCCCCGGGTGATCATGATTGCCGGCCGCTATGAGGGCCTTGACCAGCGGGTGATCGATCATGCCGGGCTTGCCGAGGTCAGCATCGGGGATTATGTGCTCTCAGGCGGTGAACTGCCGGCTCTTGTTGCGATCGATGCGGTGGTGCGGCTCCTCCCAGGTGTCATGGGTAACGCCAACGCCCATGCCGAAGACAGTTTTTCCACCGGGCTTCTGGAACATCCGCTCTACACCCAGCCCCGGGAATGGCAGGGGATGGAGGTGCCATCGGTACTGACAGGCGGCAACCATCAGGCGATTGCCGACTGGCGGCTTGAAGAGGCCATTGCCGTGACCCGGGCGCGCCGCCCGGATCTGTGGCAGGCGTGGCAGAACAAGGAAAGCAAGAAATAAGTGCCATGCCATCCCTTTGGGGGTGACAGACGGCATGGACAGTGATATATGGGCGTTCACCGCATTAAAAGGTAGCGCATCGAACCTTGGAATAAGGAGACAGGGCCATGAACATTTTGGATCGTATTGGCCAGAAGGAAATGGAAAAAGTTGTTGCCGAACGTGAGATTCCGGATTTCGCTCCGGGTGATACGCTTCGGGTTGACGTGAAGGTTGTTGAAGGCACGCGTGAACGCATCCAGGCCTTTGAGGGCGTATGCATCGGCCGCAAGGCTGCGGGCGTCAATTCCTCTTTTACGGTGCGCAAGATTTCCTATGGTGAAGGTGTTGAGAGGATCTTTCCGCTCTACTCCCCTCGTGTTGCCGGCATCACCGTGATGCGCCGAGGCAAGGTTCGCCGTGCCAAACTCTACTATCTGCGTGGCCGGACAGGTAAAGCTGCCCGTATCGCGGAAAAGACACGTGAGCGCACCACCAAGACCAGCACCGAAGCCAGCGCTTGACGAAAACCCCCGTCATCGCCATTGGACACGGAACTCAGGTGTCGTGACGATGGCGGGATCTCTTCTGCCCGTGATGGGCGGATCTTGAGGAGGGGGCCAATGTCCGAACCACGTACACTTTTTGATAAAATCTGGGATGCCCATCTCGTTCACAAGGATGAAGACGGCTCCAGCCTGATCTATATTGATCGGCACCTTGTTCATGAAGTCACCAGCCCCCAGGCTTTTGAAGGGCTTCGCCAGGCTGGCCGCAAGGTCGCCTGCCCTGAGCGCACCCTTGCGGTCGCTGACCACAATGTCCCGACGTCAAGCCGGTCCGAGGGCATTGCCGACGTCGAATCCCGGATACAGGTCGAAGCTCTTGAAAAGAATGCCGCCGATTTCGGGGTGCCGTATTTCGGCATGGATGATATCCGGCAGGGAATAGTCCATGTTATCGGGCCGGAGCAGGGCTTCACCCAGCCTGGCATGACCATTGTCTGCGGCGATTCCCATACCGCAACCCATGGTGCCTTTGGTGCGCTGGCTTTCGGCATCGGAACATCCGAAGTCGAGCATGTGCTCGCCACCCAGACCCTGATCCAGCAACCGGCCAGAAATATGCGGATTACCGTGGATGGCCTGCCGGGCCCGGGGGTTACCGCCAAGGATATCATCCTTGCCATCATCGGGAAAATCGGCACTGCCGGCGGCACCGGCCACGTCATCGAATATGCCGGTGAAGCTATCCGCAATCTGAGCATGGAAGGCCGGATGACGGTCTGCAACATGTCGATCGAGGCTGGTGCCCGGGCTGGCATGATCGCCCCGGATGAGGTGACGTTCGAATATATCAAGGGCAAGCCGATGGCGCCCCAGGGCGAGATGTGGGACAGGGCGGTTGCCTGGTGGAAGACACTGCCTTCGGATGAGGGCGCAACCTACGATAAGGAAGTGGTGATCAAGGCCGCAGATATTGCGCCTACCGTTACCTGGGGAACAAGCCCGGAAGATACGGCGCCGATCACCGGCCATGTACCTGATCCCGCCAAGGTGTCGAATCCGGCCCAGAAGGCAAAGATCGAGCGTGCTCTTGACTATATGGGGCTGACCCCGGGGATGGCGATCACGGATATTGCCATCGACACCGTCTTCATCGGCTCCTGCACCAACAGCCGGATCGAGGATCTGCGCGCCGCCGCCCAGATTGCCGAAGGCCGCAAGGTTGCCGAAGGTGTTCGGGCGATGATCGTGCCAGGTTCCGGCCTCGTCAAGAAACAGGCTGAAGATGAAGGTCTTGATGCGATCTTCCGTGCCGCAGGCTTTGACTGGCGTGAAGCCGGATGTTCGATGTGTCTTGCCATGAATGCCGACCGGCTTTCCGAAGGCGAGCGCTGCGCATCGACGTCGAACCGGAATTTCGAAGGCCGTCAGGGCCGTGGCGGACGCACGCATCTGGTAAGCCCGGAAATGGCAGTTGCCGCAGCCGTCACCGGCAAGCTTGCCGATGTCCGGTCACTCTAGGGAGAACAGATCATGCAGAAATTTGACAACCACAAGGGTATTGCCGCCCCGCTCGATATCATCAATATCGACACCGACATGATCATCCCGAAGCAGTTTCTGAAAACGATCAAGCGGACCGGGCTCGGCGCCAATCTTTTTGATGAGATGAGGTTTGCTCCCGATGGGTCCGAAAAACCTGAATTTGTCCTCAACAAGGAGCCGTGGCGTCATGCCAGCATTCTTGTTGCCGGGGATAATTTCGGTTGCGGGTCAAGCCGTGAGCACGCCCCCTGGGCGCTCCTCGATTACGGTATCCGGGCGGTGATCTCCACCAGTTTTGCCGATATCTTCTATAATAACTGCTTCAAGAACGGCATTCTGCCGATCGTCGTTTCCGCCGAAGAACGTGATGCGCTCATGGCGGATGCCCGGGATCCGGAAAATCCGGAACTTGAAGTTGATCTCGTCGGGCAGGTCATTCACCGCCCCAATGGTGCGTCGGTATCTTTTGAAATAGATCCTTTCCGCAAGCAGTGCCTGCTTGACGGCCTTGATGATATCGGGCTGACCATGGAGAAGGATTCCAAGATTACCGCTTTCGCGACGGACCGTCAGCAGAGCCATCCCTGGCTTTGATTTCTGGGACAAGGATTACTGAAATGGCATTGAACAAGAAACTCATGGTTATGGCCGGTGACGGCATCGGCCCTGAAGTCATGGCAGCAACACTCAAGGTCGCGGACTGGATGGCCAAGCACCGGTCCCTGAATTTTGATATTTCCGAAGGCTTGGTAGGTGGTGCGGCCTATGATGCCCATGGCACCCCTCTTTCCGATGAAACCCTGGCGGATGCCATGGCCGCGGATGCGACTCTTTTTGGTGCGGTGGGTGGCCCGCAATATGATGATCTTCCTTTTGAGTTGAAGCCTGAGCGCGGACTTCTGCAGCTTCGCAAGGAAATGGATCTCTTTGCCAATCTGCGTCCGGCCATGGTGTTTCCGCCGCTGGTCTCGGCGTCGACCCTGAAACCTGAAGTGGTGTCCGGGCTGAATATCATGATCCTCCGGGAATTGACCGGCGGGGTCTATTTTGCCGAACCGCGTGGCCGCCGCACCCGCGAAGACGGCATGGTCGAGGCGTATGATACCAATCTTTACACCCCGCCTGAAATTGAGCGTATCGGCCGGGTCGCTTTTGATCTGGCCCGCAAGCGGGATTCCCGGGTGACCAGTGTTGAGAAAGCCAACGTGATGCATTCCGGGGTTCTCTGGCGTGAAGTGATGACCGCCCTGCACAAGGCGGAAGGCGAAGGCGTCCGGCTTGATCACATGTATGCCGATAACTGCGCGATGCAGCTTGTCCGCAACCCCAAACAGTTTGATGTCATTGTCACGGATAATCTTTTCGGTGATCTGCTCTCGGATTGTGCGGCGATGCTCACGGGATCGCTCGGGATGCTGCCTTCGGCGTCTCTCGGGGCACCTGATCCGGTAACCGGCAAGCGCTATGCCCTTTATGAGCCGGTTCATGGCTCGGCCCCTGATATCGCGGGCAAGGGTCTTGCCAATCCCTTGGCGCAGGTTCTCAGTTTCTCGATGCTGCTGCGCTATTCCTTTGATCAGGGTGCTGAAGCAGATCTGCTTGAGGCAGCGGTCGACAAGGCGTTGAGCGGCGAGGCCCGGACCGGGGATATCATGGCCGAAGGATGCACCCAGACAGGGACAGATGGCATGATCAACGCCGTACTTGACGGGTTGGACCAGCTGGCGCGGTAAATTTGACCCTTTACAAGGGATATATCGAAAGGACATGGCCATGGGCTATAATATTGCGGTTGCCGGAGCCACGGGCGCGGTCGGGCGCGAAATGCTCCAGACATTGGCGGAACGGAATTTCCCGGCTGATTCTGTCCATGCCCTGGCCTCACGCGGGTCGGTGGGCAAGATGATTTCCTATGGTGAAGATAGGGATATCACCGTTGAAGCATTGGAGAGTTTTGACTTCTCAAAGGTTGATATCGTGCTGTTTTCCGCCGGTGGCAGCGTGGCCAAGGAATACGCCCCCAAAGCCGGTGCCGCCGGAGCGGTGGTGATCGACAATTCGTCGGCTTTCCGTATGGATGATGACGTCCCGCTCATCGTTCCCGAAGTCAATGGCGATGTGCTGGATGCCTTTCTTGCTGATAAGAACCGCCGCAACATCATCGCCAACCCGAACTGCTCGACCGCCCAGATGGTGGTGGCCTTGAAGCCGCTGCACGAAGCCTATGGGATTCGCCGGGTGGTGGTATCAACCTACCAGGCGGTTTCCGGTGCTGGCCGTGCGGCGATGGATGAGCTCTTCAACCAGACACGTGGCGTCTTCGTGAATGAGCCGGTTCCGCCGGAGCAGTTCACCAAGGAGATCGCTTTTAACGCCATCCCGCATATCGATGTTTTCCTTGATGATGGTTTCACCAAGGAAGAGTGGAAAATGTCGGCTGAAACCAGGAAGATTCTTGATCCTGCCATCAATGTGGTGGCCCATTGTGTGCGGATTCCCGTCTTCATCGGACATAGCGAGGCGGTCTTCATTGAATGCGAGAAACCGCTTGATGAAGACGCCGCCCGCGATCTTCTTCGCAAGGCCGAAGGCGTGATCGTGATCGATCACCGAGTTGATGAAGGCTATGTAACGCCAAAGGAAAGCGCGGGGGAGGATGCGGTCTATATCTCAAGGCTACGGCGTGATCCAACCGTTGAAAACGGCCTCGTCTTCTGGTGTGTATCCGATAACCTGCGCAAAGGTGCGGCGCTCAATTCGGTTCAGATTGCCGAAGAACTCGTCAAGCGTGGTCTCTGATACGGCTGGCCGTCTGGCGGACGGCATCGAGCGATATATTGTTCAGATTTTCATTATCGCTGTGCCGTAGCACGTCATCTGCAAGCTGGCTTGCAGAGGTGGCAGCGTCTTTCCAGCTGGCACCGTTCAGCCAATGGACCATCAGCAGGGCAGCAAAGAGATCGCCAGCACCGGAATACCCGCCACGGTTACGAACAAGAGCAGGTTTTTCAAATACCGTCATGCCAGATCGGTCGATCCACGCATCAGCGATGCCTGATGGCAGCGCAATACCGGTCACGGCAACACCTTCGATATTGGGATGTGTTGCGATGATACCGAAAGCGGCCTTTTCGGCGGCCTCCGGGCCGGTGATAGAAGAAGAAGTCAGGTAGCCAAGCTCAAAGGCGTTAGGGGTCAGGATGCTGGCCTCGGGCAGCAGGCACTCAAGCACGCCGTCTGCCACCGCCTTGTCGACATAGATCCGGCCATGATCACCGATGGCAGGATCAAGAAGCACCGGACCGTTACTTTCCTGCCGGTAGCGGGCAAGGGCATCTTTGATGGGGGTAACCTGCCCGGCCCGGCCAATATAGCCGATCATGATCGCGGCGAAATCTGCCCAGATGCCAAGCTTGGAAAGACCACCGAGAAGATCGGCAAATTCGGTATCAGGCAGCGAGCCCCCGGCGCGAAATCCATGCCCGGGATGGGCTGTCAGTTGGACGGTATCAATCCGGCAGAGATGATGTCGTGATCCGGCCATCACCAGTTCTGCCATGGTATTTCCCACCGCCCCGTAAGTGACCGCGGACTGAATTGAAAGAAGCGCCGACATGAAAGTCTTTCTGCGTTTTTTGAAAACGTCGTTCCGGATAATCTCTCCAAGGCCCAAACGCGACAATTTAGTCTTCTGCTAACATTGACTAAGGGCATATGATAGATGATATATATCTTGTAGAGGAAAGGTTGACAACATGGTGCAGGAACGCCCGCTTTCACCACATTTGATGATTTACCGTCGGCAACTAACGTCGATGATGTCAATCAGCCATCGTCTTTCCGGTGCGACGCTGGCAGCGGGCAGTCTCATGCTTGTCTGGTGGGTGGCGGCGCTGGCCAGCGGGCCTGAATATTACAGCATGGTTCAGGCCATCATGATGAGCATTCCGGCACGCATGGTGCTCTTCGGTTTTACCGCGGCGATATTCTATCATCTCAGCAACGGAATTCGTCATCTTTTCTGGGATTTCGGCATTGGACTGACCATCGAAGGCGTCTACCGGAGCGGATATGTGGTCATGGCCTCAACCCTGGTGCTGACGCTGGGGCTTTGGGCCCTGGTCCTGTTTGGATAGGGGAGAGAGTTTTGGCGGCAAGTTCATCCATGCGATCAGCACTCGGCAAGGCCCGAAGCCTGGGTTCGGCGCGCACCGGTGTCAGCCACTGGTGGTCGCAGCGGCTCACGGCCATCGGAATGATACCGCTGGTGCTCTATCTGATTGCCGGTCTCGTTCTGCATGCCGGCGCTGAATACGATGCCGCCCGGGCCTGGATCTCAACACCGTTCAATGCGACAGCGGCCCTGCTCTTCTTTGGTGTTGGCTTTTATCATGCCAGTCTCGGGGTTCAGGTTATTATCGAAGACTATATTTCGAATGAGCGGCGGCGCCTTCTGGCGCTGGTCGCTTCCAAGATGATGTTGACCGGGCTTGCAGCGCTGTCACTTTTCAGTGTTCTTTCAGTAGCTTTTGCCTGAGAAAGGGTATTTCATGGCTGCGTATGAGATTACCGATCATTATTATGATGTGGTGGTAGTTGGTGCTGGTGGCGCCGGGTTGCGCGCAACCCTCGGCATGGCTACGGCCGGGTTGAAGACGGCCTGTATCACCAAGGTTTTCCCCACCCGAAGCCACACGGTGGCAGCCCAGGGCGGTATTGGCGCTGCTCTCAACAATATGGGTGAAGGCGACAACTGGCGCTTTCACATGTACGATACGGTCAAGGGCTCGGACTGGCTCGGCGATCAGGACGCAATCGAATACATGTGCCGGAATGCCATTCCTTCGGTGATTGAACTTGAACATTATGGTGTGCCGTTTTCACGCACCGATGAAGGCAAGGTCTATCAACGTCCTTTTGGTGGCCATACGCTCGATTATGGAAAATCAATGGCCCGGCGTGCCTGCGCGGCGGCAGACCGGACCGGTCATGCCATTCTGCACACGCTTTATCAGCAATGCATCAAACACCGTGCGGAATTCTTTGTCGAATACTTTGCCCTTGATCTGCTGATGGATGAAGAAAGTGTGTGTCGCGGGGTCATCGCACTTTGTCTTGAGGATGGAACCATACACCGCTTCCACGGACAGCGGACGGTGCTGGCCACCGGCGGTTATGGCCGTGTCTATTTCTCCTGTACCTCAGCCCATACCTGTACCGGTGACGGTAATGCCATGGCGCTCAGGGCAGGCTTGCCGCTTCAGGATATGGAATTTGTTCAGTTTCATCCGACCGGGGTATATGGCGCCGGTGTGCTGATCACCGAAGGTGCCCGTGGTGAAGGGGGATATCTGACCAATTCCGAAGGTGAGCGGTTCATGGAACGTTACGCGCCGACGGCAAAGGATCTGGCGTCGCGTGATGTTGTCAGCCGCGCCATGACGATGGAAATCAACGAAGGGCGCGGGGTTGGCCCGAACAAGGACCATATTCTTCTGCATCTTGAGCATATTGATGCAAGTACCCTGGCCGAACGCCTGCCGGGTATTACCGAAACAGCACGGATTTTCTGTGGCGTTGATGTAACGCGGGAACCGATCCCGGTTCTGCCTACGGTGCATTACAATATGGGTGGAATTCCCACCAATTATCATGGTGAGGTGCTCTCACCAACCGAAGACGATCCGAACCGTGTTGCTCCGGGGCTTATGGCAATTGGTGAGGCGGCTTGCGTCTCGGTGCATGGAGCCAACCGTCTTGGCACCAATTCACTTCTTGATATTGTTGTCTTCGGCCGCGCGGCGGCGTATCGCGCCGGGGCAACGGTGGAGCCTGGATCACCTCATGCGCCAATTCCAGAGGTGGCAACCGATAAGGCCCTTGATCGACTTGACCGGATGCGCCACGCTCGGGGCAGTGCCTCAACCAGTGTGATCAGGGACGCCATGCAGCAGGTCATGCAGCGTCATGCCGCGGTCTTCCGCTCCAGCCAGTCGCTGACTGAAGGTGTTGAGAAAATGGATCAGGTGGCAAGCCGGATGGCCGATATCAGCATCAATGATACGACCATGATCTGGAATACGGATCTGATTGAAGCACTGGAACTTGATAACCTCATGTCTCAGGCGCTGGTGACCATGAGGTCAGCCGAACAGCGTCACGAATCCCGCGGGGCTCACGCCCATGAAGATTACCCGGAACGTGATGACAAGGAATGGATGAAACATACGGTCATGTGGATGGATGATAAAAACAACTCATCCCTTGGGTATCGTCCGGTGCAGATGAACACACTGACCAATGATGTGGAACCGGTGCCACCGGTTGCCCGGGTATATTAATTGATCAAGATGGACCTATAGCAAGGACTGAGAAATGGCTGAATTTACTCTGCCGAAGAATTCCAAAGTCAAAAAAGGGAAAATCCATCCCCAGCCTAAAGGCGCAACCCGGACCAAGACGTTCAATATCTATCGCTGGTCACCTGAAGATGACGCCAATCCCCGCATGGACAGCTACACGATTGATCTCGATGACTGTGGGCCGATGGTGCTTGACGCGCTGATCAAGATCAAGGGGGAGACGGATTCCACCCTGACATTCCGCCGGTCCTGCCGCGAAGGCATCTGCGGGTCTTGCTCGATGAATATCGATGGCACCAATACGCTGGCCTGCCTGAAGGCTATCGATGATGTCAAGGATGACGTGAATATCTATCCCCTGCCGCATATGCCGGTGGTCAAGGATCTTGTACCTGATCTGAGCCGGGCCTACGCCCAGCTGGCATCAGTGGAGCCATGGATGAAGGCAGATACCCCGGCCCCTGAAGGTGCAGAACGCCGCCAGAGCCCGGAAGAGCGGGAAAAGCTGGATGGATTGTGGGAATGTGTCTTGTGTTTCAGTTGTTCGACGGCCTGCCCGAGCTACTGGTGGAATGGCGACCGCTACCTTGGCCCCGCCGTACTGCTTCAGGCCTATAGGTGGATTGCCGACAGCCGGGATGAACATACAGGCGACCGTCTTGATGCGCTCGAAGATCCGTTCCGGCTCTATCGATGCCATACCATTATGAACTGCACCAAGACCTGCCCCAAGGGGCTTAATCCGGGCAAGGCAATTGCTGAGATCAAGAAACTTCAGCTTGAACGCCAGTAGAGGTCGGGCTTCGGCTTGTATCTCACCGTCAAGGTGGGGGCAGATATGTTGCTGACCGCCGAATACGACCGCCGAATCAACGAAGGCCGTCTTAAGGATGATCCTGCCCAGCGGGCTGTCCTGCCACATCTGGATGAATTGGCCGCGGCACTGGTTTCACCTGCCCGGGAGATAAACAGATTCCTTCCTTTTCGCCGCGTCTTACCACCAAAAGGACTTTATCTCTGGGGTGGTGTCGGGCGCGGTAAATCCATGCTGATGGATATGTTTGCTGCGGCCATCAATGGCAAGGTGCGCGCGCGCCGGTTTCATTTTCATGACTTCATGGTGTCGGTGCATGATCGTATTCACGCGCCAGAACTAAGCAGATCAGCTGATCCGGCCCGGGAGGTTGCGCGCAGCATTGCCGATGGGGCAAAGGTGATCTGTTTTGATGAAATGGAAATCCGCGATATTGCCGATGCCATGATTGTCGCCCGTGTCATCGAAGGCTTCATGGATGGGGGCGGGGTGCTGGTAACAACATCAAACCGGCATCCCGACTGTCTCTATGAAGGCGGACTTCATCGCGAAAGATTCCTGCCATTCATTGAACTCATCAAGGCAAGGATGACCGTTCATGAACTGGCAAGCCAGGTAGACTGGCGGCAACAGATCCGGAAAGGCATGGCGGGCTGGTACACGCCCCTTGGTCAAGATAGCGATATTGCCATGGAGAAGGCATTTGACCAGCTCCGCGGCGGTGTGCCAGAAATGCCCCAGACCATCGAAGTCGCCGGAAGAAAGATCGAGGTGCCGCGTGCTGCCGGATCGGTTGCCATGATGGGGTTTGATCACCTCTGCTCGCAACCTCTTGCGGCTCGTGACTATTTGGTGCTTGCTGACCGGTTTTCCGGTCTGCTGATCACGGGTATACCGGTGCTGGATGATATGCTTCGCAACGAAGCTCGCCGCTTTATGTGGCTGGTGGATGCATTTTATGACCGTGGCCGCTTTCTTGTCTGCTCGGCGGCGGCTGGTATAGACAAGCTTTATCAAGGCGATGCCTGGAAAAAGGAATTTCCGCGCACGCAATCCCGCCTTGTGGAAATGACCGTGGTTCCACCGAGGTAAAACAGGGAAAAGGCAACGGTTTCTCTTGCAGTCGGAAGCCTGATCGGCTATGCAAAATCCACTTGGGGATAAAGTCTTTAATCCATGGATTAGGCAAGGTGTTGAAGGCTGGCAGACCAGTTCTGCAACTGATGTTTATTCCTCAAGACTGCGCTGTTACGGCGCTTCAGATTTTACAAGCTGGATGAGGATGACATCATGGCACGCAACAAGATCGCACTTATTGGCGCCGGAAATATTGGCGGTACACTCGCCCTTCTCGCAGGGCTCAAGGAGATGGGCGATATTGTCCTTTTTGATATTCAGGAAGGCATTCCCCAGGGCAAGGCCCTTGATATCGCCCAGGCATCGCCGGTGGAAAGATTTAACGCCGCCTCCCGCGGCGCTAATGACTACAGCGAGATAGCAGGTGCTGACGTGGTGATTGTGACCGCCGGGGTTGCCCGCAAGCCGGGGATGAGTCGTGATGACCTTGTCGGAATCAACACCAAGGTCATGCAGCAGGTTGGCGCCGGAATCAGGGATCACTGCCCCGATGCCTTTGTCATCTGCATCACCAACCCGCTTGATGCGATGGTTGGCGTGCTTCAAGAGGCATCTGGGCTCCCGAAATCCAAGGTCGTGGGCATGGCAGGGGTTCTGGACAGTGCCCGTTTCCGGTATTTCCTTGCCGAAGAATTCAAAGTTTCCGTTGAAGATGTGACAGCCTTTGTTCTCGGTGGACATGGCGATACCATGGTCCCGCTGGTGCGATATTCGACGGTTGCGGGCATTCCAGTGCCAGACCTGATTGATATGGGCTGGAGCAGCCAGCAGAAGATAGATGAAATAGTTCAGCGTACACGTGACGGCGGCGCCGAGATCGTTGGACTGCTGAAAACAGGCTCTGCTTTCTATGCGCCGGCATCATCCGCAATAGAAATGGCCGAAGCATATCTCAAGGACAAGAAACGTGTTCTGCCTTGCGCTGCATATGTCGATGGAGCTTATGGGCTTGACGGGCTTTATGTCGGTGTGCCGGTTGTTATCGGTGCGGGCGGTGTTGAAAAGGTGATCGAAATCAAGCTCAACGACGATGAGCAGGCCATGTTCGATCATTCGGTCAATGCCGTCAAAACACTGGCAGAAGTGGTGGCCAAGGTTAGCGATTCAAACTCCTAACTTCACTCTTATGCGGGTGAAATTGGTCGGAGTGCATGGTGTCCGGGTTTAAATATCTAGTTTAGAGTGCGAAGACACTTGTCGGAACACATCAAGTCTTTCTATACTAAGATCGCCTAACGGGCGGGGGTATGTAATGGACAGTGAACAACCGGATCAGGATTTTCTTTCCGGTGCCAATGCGGTCTTTATCGCAGAGCTGCAGCAGCGCTGGCGTCAAAACCCAAACAGTGTGGATGCCCAGTGGGCAGCATGGTTCAGCAGTCTTGAACAACTTGGTGAGGGCCGCGCCGATGGCCCAAGCTGGATGCGTGAAGGCAACCGCATCATCGGTGTTGAAGAGGCAGTAAAAGAAAAGGCCATCCCCAGCACCTTGGGGATGGATATCCGGGCGGCAACCCTCGATTCGATCCGAGCGATCATGTTGATCCGCGCCTATCGGATCAGGGGACATCTACAGGCCCATCTTGACCCGCTCAATCTTGGCAAGAAAACATATCATCCTGAACTCGACCCCACTACTTACGGGTTTACGGATGCGGATATGGACCGCCCGATCTTTATCAACTATGTCCTGGGGCTTGAAGTTGCGACTTTGCGTGAGATCCTTTCGATTGTGCATGACACATATTGCGGGACAATCGGGGTTGAATTCATGCACATTCAGGATCCAGATCAGAAAGCCTGGATTCAGGAACGTATTGAGGGTATTCGCAACCACACCGAATTTACAAAGCGTGGGAAAAAGGCCATTTACGAGCGGCTTGTCTCGGCTGAAAATTTTGAGCAGTTTCTTCACAGGAAATATGTCGGCACCAAGCGCTTTGGACTTGATGGCGGGGAGGCAGTTATACCTGCCCTTGAACAGATCCTGAAAAGAGGCTCTCAGCTTGGACTTAAGGAAGTGGTGGTGGGCATGGCGCATCGTGGCCGGCTTAACGTGCTCCACAATGTGCTTTCCAAGCCTTTCCGTGCGATCATTTCTGAATTTCTCGGCAACCCTGCCAACCCGGAAGAAGCAGGCGGCTCTGGCGATGTGAAATATCATATGGGTAATTCCGCCGATCGCGAATTTGATGGCAATGAGGTTCATCTGACGCTCAATGCCAATCCCTCGCATCTGGAGGTGGTCAATCCGGTAGCCATCGGCCGCACGCGCGCCAAGCAGAATCAGCGTGGTGACGAGATCAGAAAAGAAGTCCTCAGCCTGATTATTCATGGCGATGCGGCCTTTGCCGGCCAGGGAATTGTGGCCGAGACCTTTGCCTTCTCGGCGTTGCGTGGTTACCGGACGGGCGGCACGCTCCATATGATCATCAATAACCAGATCGGCTTTACCACCGACCCGTCCTTCTCAAGGTCATCACCCTATCCAACCGATGTTGCGAAGATGGTCATGTCACCTATTTTCCATGTCAACTGCGATGATGTGGAATCGGTGGTGCATGTCTGCCGTATCGCCACCGAATTCCGACAGCAGTTCCAGACCGATGTGGTTGTTGATCTCATCTGTTATCGACGGTTCGGTCATAACGAAGGTGATGAGCCATCGTTCACCCAGCCGATCATGTACAGCACGATCAAGGAACATAAGACCGTCCGCCAGATCTATGCCGAGCAACTGATCAGCGAAGGCATCATGACCGAGGATGAGGCTCGAGCCGTCGTTGACGAAAACCTCAACTATTTAAATGAGGAATTCGAGGCAGGGACGAGCTACCGGCCCAACAAGGCTGACTGGCTTGAAGGCCAATGGTCAGGCTTCCGCGCCGCGCATGGAGAGGACAGACGTGGGACAACCGCGGTCAGCCGTGCCGCCATCGACACGGTAGCCAAGGTGATGACCACCGTCCCTGAAGGGCTCAAGATACATTCCAAACTCCAGCGCGTTATCGACGCAAGACGAAGCGCCATAGAAAGCGGTGAAGGTATTGACTGGGCATGCGCGGAACAACTGGCTTTCGGCACCCTCCTCCTCGAAGGTCAGGGTGTGCGTCTGTCAGGGCAGGATTCGTGTCGAGGCACCTTCTCCCAGCGCCATGCTGTATTTGTAGATCAGGAAAGCGGCGATCGATACACGCCCCTGCATCATATCAGCCCGGATCAGGCCAGTTTCGAAGTGATCGACTCTCCCTTGTCCGAGGCTTCGGTGCTGGGTTTTGAATATGGTTTCAGTCAGGCTGAACCGAACGCACTTGTCATGTGGGAAGCCCAGTTTGGTGATTTTGCCAATGGAGCGCAGGTGATTGTCGATCAGTTCATTTCTTCCGGTGAAGCGAAATGGCTGCGGATGAGTGGGCTGGTAATGCTCCTTCCGCATGGCCATGAAGGTCAGGGGCCGGAGCATTCATCGGCCCGGCTGGAACGCTACCTGCAGCTTTGCGCCGAAGACAATATGCAGGTGGTCAACTGCACGACTCCGGCAAATTACTTCCATGTGCTGCGGCGACAGTTGAAACGGGATTTCCGTAAACCACTGATCGTGATGACGCCGAAATCCCTGCTTCGACACCGGCTTTGTGTATCCCGGGTCGATGATCTTCTTGAAGGAACGAGCTTTCATCGCATCATCGATGAAAATTCACCATCGATTGCATCAAAGGCACGACGGATCGTTCTGTGTTCCGGCAAGGTATATTACGATCTGCTCGAACAACGGGAAAAGGCTGGGATTAATGATATCAGTCTTGTACGGATGGAACAGATCTATCCTTTCCCGCATCGTACATTGAAATCCGTTCTGGAGAAGCGACCTGATGCCGAGGTGATCTGGTGCCAGGAAGAGCCCCGCAACATGGGGGCATGGTCCTTTGTTGAAAGCCGTATCGAAGAGGTCATGATTGAGGTCGGCGGAGCACATACACGTTCGCGATATATCGGCCGGGCGGAAGCTGCATCTCCGGCTACCGGAAGTCTGTCCCGACATTTGAAGGAACAGGAAACATTGGTCAATCAGGCTCTTGATATTTCCAGCGCGGTTAAAAATAGCGCCGCGGAATGAGCAGATCAGCCGCAAGGGATCTCGCGGCACAGTAAGTGAGGCAAGGCATGTCTATTGAAATCAAGGTTCCATCACTGGGCGAATCGGTCAGCGAGGCTACGGTCGCGCGCTGGCTTAAAAATGTCGGTGACGCCGTCGCGCAGGATGAACCCGTCGTTGAGCTCGAAACCGACAAGGTTACCCTTGAAGTGCCAGCACCCGCTGCAGGTGTGCTCTCCAGCCAGGTGGTGGCAAGCGGGGAAACGGTCGGGCTCAATGCTGTCCTTGCTCTGATGGATGAAGGTGCCGCACCAGTGGTGAGTTCGGCGCCGCCCAAGGCTGATGCTCCGGTTAAAACTCCAACGCCTGCCGCAGTTGAAAAGCCAGCCCCTACTATTGCTCCGTCACCTGCCCCAGCACAGGCTCAGGCTTCATCCTCGGCGGTAACGCTGTCTCCGGCGGTGCGCCGTCTTGTTGAAGAAAACAACCTTGATCCCGCTTTGATTCCGGCAACAGGTAAAGATGGCCGCCTGACCAAGGGCGATGTCCTGGTGGCCATAGAAAAGGGTCTTGCCAAGGCAGGGTCTGTTGCGGCCCCCACGATCACCGCCGCCCCATCTGCTCCGCGGCCAAGGGTAGATGATGCCCGCGAGGAACGTGTTCCAATGACGCGTCTGCGCAAGGTCATTGCCCAGCGGCTCAAGGATGCCCAGAATTCGGCTGCCATGCTCACCACCTTCAACGAGGTGGATATGAGTGCGGTGATGGCGTTGCGTGCAGAATATAAGGATGATTTTGAGAAAACCTACGGGGTTCGCCTCGGTTTCATGTCCTTTTTTGTCCGTGCCGCGATTGAAGCGCTTAAGGAGTTTCCGGCCGTCAATGCCGAGATTCACGGCGATGATATCATCTATAAGAATTTCTATAATATCGGGGTGGCCGTCGGCACATCGCAGGGACTCGTGGTGCCGGTCCTCAAAGATGCCGATGCCATGAGTTTTGCTGAAACCGAAGCGACCATCAACGCCTTTGGCAAAAAGGCCAAGGATGGCCAGCTCAGCATGGATGACATGTCGGGCGGGACCTTCACCATTTCCAATGGGGGCGTATATGGATCGATGATGTCAACCCCTATTCTGAACCTGCCACAAAGCGGGATTCTCGGCATGCATAATATCCAGAAACGTGCCGTGGTCATCAGCGGTAAATCAGGAGATGAAATTGTGATCCGTCCCATGATGTATCTTGCCCTTTCCTATGATCACCGGATTATCGATGGCCGAGAGGCGGTATCCTTCCTCGTGCGCATCAAATCGATGATTGAGGATCCAAGACGGTTGCTGCTTGGTCTGTAAACTAAAACGATAAGGAGTGCCGTCATGGCAATCTCATCCCCTGCTGATCTCATTGTCATCGGTGCTGGTCCAGGCGGCTATGTTGCCGCCATCAGGGCAGCCCAACTCGGGATGAAGGTTATTGTCGTTGAAAAACGCGCGACGCTTGGCGGGACATGTCTCAATGTTGGCTGCATCCCCTCGAAGGCGCTACTCAATTCATCGGAAAAATACGCCGAAATCGCCTCGGGCGGGCTTGAAAAATATGGCATCACCCTCGGTCGGCCCAAGCTTGATCTTGCGGCCATGATGAAGTCCAAGGATGACGTGGTGAGCAGTCTGACCACGGGAATAGATCATCTTTTCCGCAAGAACAAGATCACCCGGATTGAGGGCCTTGCCACCATCACCGCTCCGGGTGAGGTCAAGGTAACTCGCGGTGACAAGACCGAGATGCTGAAAACAGAACGGATACTGATTGCTACCGGCTCCGAGCCTTCGAGCCTGCCCGATGTGGTGATCGATGAGAAGAAGATCGTCTCTTCAACAGGGGCACTGGAACTGACGTCTGTGCCGAAAAAGCTGGTCCTGATCGGTGCTGGTTACATTGGCCTTGAGATGGGAACGGTGTGGCGGCGGCTTGGGGCTGAAGTCGAGGTGGTGGAGTATCTGCCGCGTATTCTGCCGGGAATGGACAGTGAACTTGCTCGCAAATTCAAGACAATTCTGGAAAAGCAGGGCATATCCTTCCGTCTTTCTACCGCTGTCAAGGCAGCGAAAGCGAACAAATCGGGTGTCGTGCTGGATATCGAGCCTGCGGAAGGTGGTGACCGGGAGAAACTCACCGCTGATATCGTGCTGGTTGCGGTGGGCCGGAAACCGAATACCGAAGGACTTGGCCTTGAAGAGATCGGGCTTCTCCTCGATGATCGTGGGCGCATTCCTGTTGATGAAGATTTTGAAACGGTCATCCCAGGTATTTTTGCCATCGGTGACGTTATCCCCGGGCCGATGTTGGCCCATAAAGCAGAAGAAGATGGTGTTGCTGCCGTTGAGATTATGGCAGGTCTCGCCGGACATGTGGATTACGATCATGTCCCCGGTATTGTTTATACTGCGCCGGAAATTGCCACCCTTGGCAAAAGCGAGGATCAGCTTAAAGAGGCTGGCATTGCCTACAATAAGGGCGTATTCCCCTTGCAGGCGAACAGTCGCGCCCGGGCCGTCGGCCATGGCGAAGGTTTCGTAAAGATTCTGGCTGATAAAGCCACCGATAAAGTGCTCGGCGTTCATATTATAGGCCATGAGGCTGGGACGGTCATTCATGAATGCGCCACCGCCATGGCGTTTGGAGCTTCTAGTGAAGATATCGCCCGGACATGTCATGGTCACCCGACATTGAACGAAGCGGTGAAGGAAGCCGCTCTTGCCGTCGACGGCCGCGCCATACATATCTGAAACCGGCAGCGTTGATCTTCTAGCTTGCCCGCATCTTTGAGAAAAGGGTGATCAGCACAACGCCGGCAATAATGAGGGTAATGCCGATGATCGCCGGCAGATCAGGTTTCTCGTTGAACCGGATGATCGAGATAAGGGTGATAAATACAATTCCCAACGCTGACCAGAAGGCATAAGTCACGGCAACAGGAACATGGCGCATGGTCAGGATCATGAAATAGAAGGAAATACCGTAGCCGACGGGTATCAACAGCGATGGAAGAAGCACGGAAAACTCTTTCGAGGCCTTTAGCGATACCGTGCCGATAATCTCGCCGACAATCGCCAGTGTCAGCCAGAGCCAGGCGATGAGTGGGATGGACATGCGCGTTTCCTGAAATGATTGATCCGCATCTTTAATATCGTTTGTTTCCCCACCCATGTCCAGTGAAGTATGGGAAAGAGACCCCCGTTACCTCCGGGCCGCTCTTGGATGAGTGTTGGCATGAACGTCTTCAATATGCCCGCTATCAATGGCGGTATAGCGCTGGGTGGTAGAGAGGCTGGCATGGCCAAGAAGGGATTGAATTGCCCTCAGATCTCCACCCCCTGCCAGAAGGTGCGTTGCAAACGCATGACGAAGGGCATGGGGTGTTGCGGTCTTATCAAGACCGAGGTGATGGCGAAGTTTTTCCATCAGACGCTGGATCGATCTGGCGTTGAGGGGACCGCCCCGGCTTGAAACAAAAAGCGGCCCATCCGGCCCCGGATCAAAGGGGCTCACCGCAAGCCAGGCATCAACAGCAAAACGGACAGCATCAATCACTGGAATATCGCGTGATTTTCCCCCCTTGCCCTCTATTCTGAGCCAGGCACCGAGTGGCGCATCGCGCCGCCGCAATGCCAGTGCCTCCGATAACCTCAATCCGCAACCATAAAGAAGGCTTAGAACAGCAACATCCCGGGTTTTTACCCAGTCCGGTGCATCTAGACTGCGAATGGCGTGCAATAAACCGGCCGCTTCGTCTTGACTGACAGTTTTGGGAATGGTGGCTGGAAGCCTGGGGGATTTCATGAATGTGATTTCCGCGGCAGGATACAGCCCGGAACGGCTGCCATACCGGTAAAAACTGCGAATGGCGGAAACCCGGCGGGCAATCGTTGTTCGTGCCAGTTTCTGGCGGGCAAGTTCGGCAAGATAACCCCGGAATTCCGCCTTGCTGATTTCCTCGCTGCGGAGCTGGTGTTTCTGCAGATAATCAAACCAGTTATCCAAGTCCCGGCGATAAGCATCCAGCGTGTTGGAAGGATAGCGTTTTTCGTGGGTCAGCCAGTTCAACCAGTGACGCCTTGCGTCGATCATCCCTGCACTCCCCGGGCAAGCAGACCGATGGCAATCATCCGAACGGTAAATTCAAGCAGGTCTGTTCCGTGACCTTCGGTGAAACTGTGTTCGTCCTTACCCGCAAGTGCAAGAAGCGATCCATGGGTAAGATCGCCGCTCGCATCGCCATGTCTCACATCCTCCCTGGGCAGGATGGTCGGTAAGGCGGCAACGGCTATGCTTGCTGGTGGTGATTTCAGCTGCTGGCGGAAAATTTCACCCTGAAGGCCGACCGGCCTTCCAAGGCTGAAACGCGCGCCGCCGGTCAGTCTAGCTATATAGCCGCCGTCAAGAGACAGGACATAAGGGCATTGAGCGAGGGGGGATGTATCAGGCACAATCAACGTAGCGGCAGCTGTATCGAGAATGTCAGGAAAACTGTCAAGGATCAGGCGGGCAATTTCCTCCGAACTGCGCGCTGCTATCAGAAGACAACAGGCATGGTGAACTCGCCCCTGGATAATCTGGTTTTCAGCCGTGATGTTAACCATGCTACGGCCGGCGGCACGTGTCCGGCGCATCACATCCCTTGCCCGGTTAAGTACAACCTGGCTCAGATCCACCACCTGCCCTGAACTTCCATGCGGGCCTGCCAATGCATCCATGATGCCGGATTCAAGAAGGTATTCGGGGTTATTATCAAGGAACCGCCTTATCTCCTGGTCACTGAATCTTGGGTCTGTCATGGCTGCTCTGGCAATATGGATCAGAGAATGCTCTGTCCGGTTTTCTCCCAGTCTGCAAGAAAGGCTTCTAGTCCTTTGTCGGTCATGGGATGCTTGTACATGGCGTGAATAACCGATGGTGGGACCGTTGCTACGTCAGCACCGATCAGGGCGGCGTCAACAACATGCTGAACACCGCGTACCGAAGCAACCAGCACTTCGGTGGCAAAATCGTAATTGGCATAGATAGTAACAATTTCTTCGATCAGCCCCATGCCATCCTGTCCCAGATCATCGAGACGGCCGATGAAAGGGGAAATAAAACGAGCTCCTGCTTTGGCTGCCAGCATGGCCTGGGCCGGAGAGAAACACAACGTCACGTTAACCATGATCCCGTCATCAGAAAGTGCCTTGCACGTGGCAAGGCCTGCGGGTGTAAGCGGCACTTTGACGGCGACATTTTCAGCGATGGCAGAAAGTTTGCGGCCTTCGGCCAGCATCTTCTCAGGGTCGGTTGCCGTGACTTCAGCGCTGACAGGACCATCCACCATAGCGCAGATTTCAGCAATGGTCTCACCCATGTCGCGGCCGGATTTGGCGATAAGCGACGGGTTTGTGGTAACGCCATCAATCAGACCGGTATCGGCTAGGGCACGGATATCATCGAGATTGGCGGTATCAAGAAACAGTTTCATCTATAAAGCCTCGAGGTTATGGGTAGCATCTTGGGCACGGGCAAGGGTAGGATATTCCCGTAGAAAAATACAATGGAATAACTATACGTGATAATCCTGATTTTCTCCAGCCGGATCATTGCCAAGTGTGGTGGCAAAGAAGCAAAAGGATACACATCTTGACGGTGACAGTTTCATTTAGTGATTCGGAAACAGACAGAAAGCCGCCCTACTCCATCCGCGTCTGGCTTGCAACGCCTGTACCCATAGGCAATGGTGTGCTGGATTACCTTGCCGAAGATGACGTGCCACCAAGAGGTCAGGTGGTAATTGTCCCGCTTGGATCAAGGCAAATCCCGGGTGTGGTGCTTGGCCCCACCGATGGTCAGGGCCAGGAGATGGCCCCAGAAGATACCAAACCCAAGTTGCGTCCTATACTTCACTGGGCGGATCTGCCGCCGCTCTCGCCTGCTTTTTTGGACTGGCTAGGCCGGGTGGCAAGCTGGACCATGGCCCATCCGGGAGCGGTATTGCGCATGGCTCTGCCTGTTCCAAAGGGGCTTTATGATCTTCCCCCTCAAATGGGTTGGGTCACCGCTTGCCCACCGCGTGATGATATCAGTTCGGCCCGTAACAGGGTGCTTGAAGCCGCTTTTGGCCTTCCGGCGATGACCGCCACTGATATGGCGTATTTTGCTGGAGTCAGTCCATCCACCATTCGCACCATGGCCAAGGCAGGCCTTCTTCTTGAAGCGCCAATGGTTAGCGATAATATCACGCCACCTGATCCTGAGCGTGCTGGCCTCTCGCTAAATTCTGAGCAGAAAACCGCCGCCGAGACCCTTGGCGAGGCGACAGCAAGAGGAGGCTATGCGCCTTTTGTCCTGGATGGAATTACTGGCTCAGGGAAAACCGAAGTCTATTTTGACGCCATCGCCTCGGTATTGAAGCAGGATCGGCAAGCTTTGATACTTCTCCCTGAAATTGCACTTTCACCTGCAACCGAAGATCGCTTCACTCGACGTTTCGGCGCAAGACCGGTTTTGTGGCACAGCGGCTTGACCGAAACCAGGCGAGTTGATGCCTTCCGCCGACTAACTGAAGGCGGCCCAATGGTGGTGGTGGGGGCGCGGTCTGCCCTCTTTCTGCCATTCCGGGACCTGGGTCTGATCGTCGTCGACGAAGAACATGACCCGAGCTACAAGCAGGATGAGCAGGTTGTCTATCACGCAAGGGATATGGCGGTGATGCGGGCATCATTTGAGCAGATACCCATCATTCTGGCATCCGCAACACCATCGCTTGAGACGGAAGTCAATATTGAGCGTGGCCGCTACAAAAGACTTACCCTCTCCTCGCGCATCGGACAGGCTGATCTGCCGACACTAAAACTGGTGGATATGCGTAAAACACCGCCAGAACGGCAGGCCTGGCTGGCCCCGCCGCTTGTTTCAGCGATCGCTGAAACCTTGGAGAAAGGGCAGCAGACGCTACTTTTTCTCAATCGGAGAGGTTACGCGCCTGTTACCCTCTGCCGTACCTGCGGGGAGCGAATCACCTGCCCGAACTGCGCGACCTGGCTTGTGGATCATCGCCAGAGCAGAGATTTGCGTTGTCATCATTGTGGTCATCGCATGCGCCAGCCGGATAGCTGTCCTTCCTGCGGCACGGCAGATCATCTGGTAGCCTGCGGGCCTGGGGTTGAACGTCTGGCCGAAGAAGTCAGCCATCGGTTTCCCGAAGCGCGTCAGGCTATTCTATCGAGCGATCATGTTAAAACACCAGCAGCCTTGGCGGATTTCATCCGGACCGTAGAGGATCGTGAAGTCGATATCATCATTGGCACCCAAATGGTTGCCAAAGGGCATCATTTCCCTGATCTGACACTGGTTGGTGTGGTTGACGCAGATCTTGGACTCGCTGGCGGAGATTTGAGAGCGGCGGAACATACATGGCAGTTGCTTGTGCAAGTAGCTGGCCGGGCTGGACGATCGGAGCATAAAGGACAAGCTCTGCTTCAGACACATATGCCCGACACGCCGGTGCTTCAGGCGCTGATGAGGCGTGATAGAGCAATGTTTCTCGACGCGGAAAAGTCAGCCCGAGCTGCGGCCGGTATGCCGCCATATGGCCGGCTTGCCGGTCTTCTTCTGACGAGCGCCTCAGAGGTGGACCTCAAGGAATCAGCCGCCGAGCTTGGGCGTACCAGGCCGGTTTATGAAGGTGTATCCATTCTGGGACCGGCTCCGGCGCCCATTGCCCGTCTGAGAGGACGCTACCGGATGCGGTTTCTTGTCAAGGCTGAACGTCAGGTCGATATCCAGGCAATTCTGCGGGAATGGCTTGAACCCCGGCATCTCCCAAGGTCTGTCCGTTGCCAGATCGATGTTGACCCGTATCATTTTTTCTGAGGGAGAAGGGAGAAAAGAGGTGCTTTTAATGGGCAATTTGCCACGCTTTAGGCTTTCCCGTTTCTCAAGGCTTGCCTATCCGGATCGACTGTGATAGCACCCCATTAACCTAGGTTGTTTTCACGGTGACAGACTGCCTTAAGGGTATGTCTGCTGGTACTGCACAGGAGGTCATCCGTGTCATCAAATCTGGCTGGATTTACTGGCCGTTATGCTACTGCGTTGTTTGAACTCGCCGATGAGACTGGCCGCGTTGACGCCGTTGCCAATGACCTTGCGGCTCTCTCCGAACTTTTGAAATCTTCCGAAGATCTCTATCGTCTTGTTTCATCCCCGGCGATTGCCCGTGATGATCAATCTAGGGCCATGACGGCCGTGCTTGAAAAGGCTGGGGCAGATGATCTCGTTCAGAAATTTATCGGTGTTGTTGCGGAAAATGGACGACTTTTTGCCCTGCCTGCCATCATCGACCGTTTTATGGCTGATCTTGCCGCCCGCCGCGGTGAGGTTTCTGCCGAAGTCGTTTCAGCTGTGTCGCTTGACGGCAAGCTGGAGAAAGAGGTGAAGTCTGCCGTGGCAAAAGTTGCGGGCAGTGACAAGATTTCTCTTTCCATGCGGGTGGATCCGTCATTGATTGGCGGCCTCATTGTCCGTGTGGGTTCACGCATGATAGATACATCGATCAAAACCAAGCTCAACAGGCTTGAAATGACCATGAAGGGTGTAGGGTAATGGATATTCGCGCCGCTGAAATTTCAGCAATCCTTAAAGAACAGATCGCCAATTTTGGTAATGAAGCCGAAGTGGCCGAGGTTGGCCGGGTACTTTCCGTCGGTGACGGTATTGCCCGTGTGCATGGCCTTGATGAAGTTCGCGCTGGTGAAATGGTGGAATTCGATGGTGGTATCAAGGGCATGGCCCTGAACCTCGAAAGCGACAATGTCGGTATCGTGATTTTTGGTGATGACCGTTCAATTCAGGAAGGCCACATTGTCCGACGGACAGGTGCTATTGTGGATGTACCTACCGGCAAGGGATTGCTCGGGCGTGTGGTTGATGGTCTCGGCAACCCGATTGACGGCAAGGGCCCGATCAAGGGTGGAGAACGCCGCCGGGTTGAAGTCAAGGCACCTGGCATCATGCCGCGGAAATCGGTGCATGAGCCAATGCAGACCGGCCTCAAGGCCATCGACAGCCTGATTCCGATCGGCCGGGGTCAGCGGGAGCTCATCATCGGTGACCGCCAGACCGGCAAGACCGCCATTGCGGTTGATACTTTCCTTAACCAGAAAAGTGTTAATGATGCGGCAGGCAAGGACGACAGCAAGAAACTCTTCTGCATCTATGTTGCCGTTGGCCAGAAGCGTTCAACCGTGGCCCAGATCGTTCGTACCCTCGAAGAAAACGACGCTATGGATTATTCCATCGTCGTTGCGGCAACCGCATCTGACCCGGCGCCGCTGCAGTTTCTCGCGCCCTATACCGCCTGTGCGATGGGTGAATATTTCCGCGACAACGGTATGCATGCCGTGATTGTCTATGACGATCTTTCCAAGCAGGCTGTTGCGTATCGTCAGATGTCTCTTCTGCTTCGCCGCCCGCCTGGCCGTGAAGCCTATCCTGGTGACGTTTTCTATCTTCACTCCCGTCTTCTGGAGCGGGCCGCAAAACTGAATGATGAAAATGGCGCAGGTTCCCTGACAGCCCTGCCCGTGATCGAAACACAGGGTGGTGACGTGTCGGCTTTTATTCCGACCAACGTGATTTCAATCACCGATGGCCAGATCTTCCTTGAAACCGAATTATTCTATCAAGGTATTCGTCCTGCGGTGAACGTCGGGCTTTCGGTGAGCCGAGTTGGCTCCGCCGCTCAGATCAAGGCGATGAAGCAAGTGGCCGGCACCATCAAACTGGAACTGGCTCAATATCGTGAAATGGCAGCCTTCGCGCAGTTTGCCTCTGACATGGATGCGGCAACACGGAAACTGCTTGATCGCGGCTCACGCCTGACAGAGCTACTTAAGCAGCCCCAGTACAGCCCGATGCCGGTTGAAGAACAGGTGATTTCGATTTTTGCCGGGGTGAACGGGTATCTGGATACTATTCCCCTTGCTGATGTTGAGCGGTTCGAGAGCGGCCTCTTGGATCATATGCGCTCTGCTGGTAGCGCGCTGCTGGCAACGATACGGGAGGAAAAGGCAATTTCTGATGAAACCCGTGAGAAACTGACGGCCGAACTTGACGGATATGCCAAGGCTTTCGCCTAGGCCTTGGTCCTGTTGGAGACGTAAGTCATGTCGAACCTCAAGGATCTGAAAAACCGGATCAAGAGCGTTAAATCAACGCAGAAAATCACCTCTGCCATGAAGATGGTTGCGGCGGCAAAACTGCGTCGTGCCCAGGATAATGCCGAACAGGCCCGGCCCTATTCCAGCCGTATGCGTAGCATGATTGCCTCGCTTGCTGCCAAGACCGATTCAAATTCGGGCCCGACTCTTCTGGTGGGTACCGGGCGGGATGCTCAACACCTTGTTGTGGTAGTCTCCGCCGATCGCGGACTTTGCGGCGGCTTTAACGGCGGCATTATCCGCGCAACCCGGCGTGAAATTGATCGCGTTCGAAATGAAGGCAAGACTATCCGCCTTCTGATGGTTGGGCGGAAGGCCGCTGATGCACTGCGGCGCGAATTTTCCGATCTCTTCGTTGATACGCTTGAAGGCATCCAGGGAACAGCCGTTTCCTTCAGCGATGCAGACCGGATAAGCCAACACATCCAGGGGATGATTGAAGACGGTTCAGCCGATACCTGCTCCATCGTCTTTAACAAGTTTGTTTCGGCGATTTCACAGGAAGTTACCTTCACGTCTCTCGTGCCGGCTGAGGTCGAGGATGTGGCTGAAGATGATACTGAAACAGGTGCTGTTGCCCCGAATGAATATGAACCGGATGAAGCATCGGTGCTGGCCGATCTTCTGCCGCGGGCACTTTCCACCCAGATCTACGCCGCGTTGCTTGAATCTTCCGCAAGTGAGCTGGCGGCACGGATGACAGCGATGGATAATGCTACTCGCAATGCCGGGGATCTTATTGATCGCCTGACCATGGAATATAACCGTAGTCGTCAGGCTGCCATCACCACTGAACTTATTGAAATTATTTCCGGGGCAGAAGCGCTGTAAGCCGCCCCTAAGCACGGAGTAAAAAAACCATGGCCAAGAATGCAAACGGTAAAATTACCCAGATCATCGGCGCGGTCGTCGATCTTGAATTTGATGGCGATCTTCCGCCCATCCTGAACGCCGTTGAGGTTGATAACAACGGACAGAGGCTGGTGCTTGAAGTTGCCCAGCATCTGGGTGAACAAGGTGTTCGCTGTATTGCGATGGACTCAACCGAAGGGCTCGTAAGAGGCCAGGAAGCGGTTGATACCGGCGCGCCGATCACCGTGCCGGTTGGCCCCGAAACACTTGGCCGAATCCTTAATGTGGTTGGTGAGCCGGTGGATGAGCGGGCGCCCGTCAAGTCCAAGAAAACCTATGCTATTCACCGCCCTGCTCCGGATTATGTTGACCAGTCCACCGAAGCTGAAATTCTGGTTACCGGGATCAAGGTTGTCGACCTTCTCGCGCCCTACGCAAAAGGTGGCAAGATCGGTCTTTTTGGCGGTGCCGGTGTTGGCAAAACAGTTCTCATCATGGAGTTGATCAACAACGTGGCCAAGGCCCATGGTGGGTATTCGGTCTTTGCCGGCGTTGGTGAGCGTACACGTGAAGGAAATGACCTTTTCCATGAAATGGTTGAATCCGGTGTGATCAATCCTGATGGCGAAGGCTCGAAAGCCGCTCTTGTCTATGGCCAGATGAACGAACCTCCCGGTGCGCGCGCGCGCGTTGCACTGACAGGGCTGACGCTTGCAGAATATTTCCGTGATGAAGAAGGCCAGGACGTGCTGTTCTTCGTTGATAATATCTTCCGCTTCACCCAGGCAGGTTCAGAAGTGTCGGCGTTGCTGGGCCGGATTCCATCCGCGGTGGGGTATCAGCCTACTCTTGCAACAGATATGGGTGCTCTGCAGGAACGCATCACCACCACCCGCAAGGGATCGATCACGTCGGTGCAGGCAATTTACGTCCCGGCTGATGACCTGACTGACCCGGCGCCGGCCACATCTTTTGCCCATCTTGACGCCACCACCGTTCTGTCGCGTCAAATTGCCGAGCTTGGGATTTATCCTGCGGTGGATCCGCTGGACTCCACTTCCCGGATGCTTGACCCGCGTGTTGTCGGTGAAGAGCACTATCAGGTTGCCCGCCGAGTGCAGGCCACGCTTCAGCAGTACAAGTCCCTTCAGGACATTATTGCGATCCTTGGCATGGATGAACTTTCTGAAGAAGACAAGCAGACCGTGGCCCGTGCCCGGAAGATCCAGCGCTTCCTGTCGCAGCCATTCCATGTTGCCGAAGTCTTCACCGGATCGCCTGGCAAACTGGTTTCGCTTGAAGACACCATCAAGGGCTTCAAGGGGATTGTTGAAGGTGAATACGATGATCTGCCGGAAGCTGCTTTCTACATGGTTGGAACCATTGAAGAAGCAATCGAAAAAGGCAAGAAAATGTCTGCAGAAGCTGCTTGAGGCATGCGGCAGGCAGGATAGGATGAACCTATGGCTGATACAACAGCATTTGAACTGGTAACCCCGTCCCGGGTCATGATGTCTCGGGACGCGGGGATGGTTGTCGCTCCCGGAGTAGAGGGGCTTTTTGGTGTTCTGCCACGGCATGCGCCATTGATCTCCACGCTTCAGCGCGGGGTGGTCGAGGTTCATGATAATGGCCAGGTTACCGAGCGTATCATGGTTGATGGTGGCATTGCAGATGTGGCCGAAGACCGTTGCACTATTCTTGCCGAGCGCGCCGAAGCTCTTGATTCAAGCCGCAAGGCTGAACTCGAGACAAAACTTCAGGCAGCTCAAGAAGCGGGCAATGAGGCGGAAGCAGATTTCCTCAAAGACGTAATCGCCGCGCTCTAGAAACCACTTTATTTTCATGTGATCAAGGCCTGACATTGTCAGGCCTTTTTTGTGCTCTTCTTGACAAGACATGGGCGTTATTCAATGATGATGGCAGATGATCAGCCCGTCATTTTTACTGTTTTCCCTTATGGTTGATTGAAATTCATTGCCATAAGGAGCGCGCGGATGGCATTTTCAAGCTTCCATCAGTTATCTTCTCTCTTCCCGGATCCCGCGCGTAGCCTTGATCTCAAAAAACAGTTGTATTCCACCACTATGCTATGGACGATGGCGGGGTTTGCGCTCACGGCTTGCGGCGGTGGTGGCGGTGGCGGCGGCGGAAGCCGAAGGCCGACCCTAATCAAGGAAGGTGTTGTTTATGATGGACCGATTGTCGGAGCACGTGTTTTTCTTGATGTGGATAATAACGGGCGGGAAAGTGAATCGGATATCCTCATCGGTACTACGGATGGAAACGGGCAGTTTTCGGGCCATGTTCCTGAAGAACACGCAAAAAGTCCTCTCATTGCCGTACTAAATGGTGCAACAGATATAGGTGATACAAATGGTGATTTCCAGGTAGAAGGGACCTGGCGTGCTCCTCCGGGAAGCACGGTTATCTCCCCTCTGACCGAATTACTGATAGTGGCTAGGGATGAGACAGGGCTCCTGTTTGACGAGTTGGGTATTCCTGAGACTATTGATGTCACCAAATTCAATCCCTATTCATCTCAAGCACAAGAGGTTGCAGGTCATGCCAAGGTTCGTATGGCAGCCGAGCAAGTTGCAGGCATACTGGCAAAGGGCGAAAGAAATCTGGTTTCAGACCTCAAGAAAGATCTGGATGACAAACCATCGGATATGGTGCTTTCAGCACGTTCAATAACACTAGATGAAGATGTGGTGACCACGGCACAGCAGCTTGCGGATATCACTTTTGAGGATGATGCACTTGGCACGAATACGGCGACGGTCAATACGGTCGAAGTTGGCGGGAAGGTGCTGTTCGAAATGCGGAGCGGCACGCAATTGTGGCTGAAAGCGGGGGTGTCGCTAGACTATGAGACTGCCACCACCCATGTGGTCACCATCACACCGAGCGTGAGCGGAACGGGAAGCGCACCAGCCCCACAGACCTTCACCCTGAATGTGACAGATGTGGATGAGCTTCCGGTGTTTGATGCGGCCTCCTATGTGTTCACGCTTGCGGAGAACGAGGACGGTAGAGGTGGGGGCAGGGCAGTTGTGGTCGGGACAGTCACGGCGAGTGAAGAGGATACCGGGGACAACCCGCTCACCTATCGGTTTGCTGACGGGACGGATAGTGCCGGGGATTTCCGGATTGATGCGAGCACAGGTGATATCAGCTATGCAGGTTCAGGTGAGGATTTCGAAGGGGCAACCACGAGCTATGATCTGACGGTGGAGGCGGTGCCAGCAACGTCAGGCAAGGGTACCCAGACGGCGGCGGTGACGGTAACGGTGACAAATGTGGATGAAGCGCCGAGCGCGATGACCCTGGGCGCGAGCACATTGACCCTCGCGGAGGGGGTGACCACCGCGCGGAAACTTGCAGATATCAGTTTCACGGATGACGGGTTGGGCACGAACACGGCGGTGGTGGATGATACAACGCTATTCGAGATCCGTGACAGTGACACCGTCGGGGTCAGGGAGTTGTGGCTGAAAGCGGGGGTGTCGCTGGACTATGAGACGGCCACCAGCCATGCGGTCACCATCACGCCGAGCGTGAGCGGATCAGGGAGTGCCCCAGCAGCACAGACCTTTACCCTGAATGTGACGGATATTACCTTTGGTATCGAGCTTGAGGAAGTGGCTTCAACACTATCTGAAACTTCTTCAACCACGGCACTGAAAATGGCCGAAATCAACATCACCAATGATGCGACACCGGGAGAGCTGATGGAGTTTGTTTCCGACAGTCGTTTTGAAGTACGCGGGGATATGACCAATGGCTACGCGCTTTGGCTGAAAGCAGGGGAAAAGTTTGATTACGAGCAGGATAACGGCATTGATCTGATCGTTACCATGCAAGGTCGAACCGATGGCGTGGCGATACTCAAGACTGCTGACTATTTTGTGGGCATTGAAAACGAGATTGAACCCGCAGAGCGGAACGACGACAAGAGTGAAGCCAACCCGTATCTGAAGGACACAACCGATGATCCCAGAATCAAGTGGATTATTGACGATGGATATTACTGGACGGATACCCAAGGCAAAGGGGTGGAGATCACCTACAGTTTTTTTGATAAGGATCAGACACCAGATAGCGGGGTTTTAACGCCTGATACGTTACACGTCCCTTCGGACGCGCTGAAAGAAAAAGTCCGTGAAAGTCTGGCCTTGTTCGAGCAGGTCTCACTACTCACTTTTACTGAAGTTCAAGATGACAAGAAAAACACGCTTCGTATTGGTGTCAGTGAAGATGAAAACACGAAAGTGGCCTTTGCCTGGCTGCCAGGTACCGGTTTTAATGCTGGCAATGTCTGGCTCAATGGCGATGACGCGGCATTCAATAAAGATGATAATCTTTTAGATGGCAGTTACCATACCATCGCTATCCTTCATGAAGTAGGCCACGCGCTGGGGTATACCCATAGTCAGGACACTTATGGCGGCAGGCAGCTTCGTCTGCTCGGGCATGAGCACAATACCAGAAGCTATACCATCATGGCGTATAACGAAGCCTGGAATGATTCGGTCGACAAATACATCAGCAACAGGACCCATGGGCCGACCACCTTGATGATCAACGATATCGCCGCATTGCAATATGTCTATGGCACGAATGAGACATGGGCCAGAGACGATACTGTCTACAATCTTCATGAACGTGATGTTCTGCATGAAACAATCTGGGACACGGGCGGGGAGGATACGATTTCCTGGGAAGCTGGGATAACTTCAGCGCGTATCAATCTCAATGCAGGCAGTTTCAGCAGTTTTGGTGAGGTAACCGGACCTGAAAGCCCTCTTCTCGGCATTCGAAATGGATTTTCAAGCGGCTCCGGTCTGGTGGCAATTGCGCTTGGGGTGGATATTGAAAACGCGAAAGGCGGGCTCGGAGACGATACGCTCACCAGCAATGCCTTGGCCAATATCCTTGATGGCGGGGAAGGTCATGATACGGCATCTTATCACTCTTCTCCTGAAGGGGTGACGGTTTCGCTCGGCGAGACGATAGATGGAGAAGGATTTGCGGTAGGGCATAGTGGGGGTGATGCGGCAGGCGACCGGCTCATCCGGATTGAGGAGATTGAAGGATCATCATTTGATGACAAGCTCACCGGTGATGACGGGGACAACACGTTGATTGGCGGGGCAGGCGGTGATGATCTTGATGGCGGGGCTGGCCATGACATTGCATCTTATCATTCATCTCCTGAAGGGGTGACGGTTTCGCTCGGCGAGACGATAGATGGAGATGGGTTTGCGGTAGGGCATAGTGGGGGAGATGCGGCGGGTGACCGGCTCATTCGCATTGAAGGGGTTGAAGGATCAACATTTGATGACAAGCTCACCGGTGATGACGGGGACAACACGTTGATCGGCGGTGCTGGCGGTGATGATCTAGATGGCGGGGAAGGTTATGACATTGCATCTTATCATTCTTCTCCTGAAGGGGTGACGGTTTCGCTCGGGGAGATGATAGATGGTGATGGATTTGCGGTGGGGCATAGTGGGGGTGATGCGGCAGGCGACCGGCTCATCCGCATTGAGGGCATTATCGGTACAAGGTATGACGATACGCTTGAAGGTGATGACAGGGTAAATACACTCAACGGTGGCGAAGGGTCTGATCATCTTGAAGGAGGTGGCGGGGCGGATGTGATCGATGGCGGCGAGGGCCAGGATTATGTTCGTTATACGAACTCGCCTGCCGGAGTCACGGTATCGCTCAATGGTCCCGAAGACAGCGAAGGATATATCATCGGTCATGAGGGTGGTGATGCGGCGGGCGACCGGCTGCGCGGCATTGAACGTATCTGGGGATCTGATTTTGATGACAGGCTGACCGGCGACGCCGGTATCAACCGGATAAATGGCGGTGCTGGCGCGGATGTCATTGACGGCGGCGCAGGCAACGACATGTCGATCTACTGGCATTCGACTGAAGCGGTAACGGTTGATCTGGCAGGACCAGTGGATGCGGACGGATATACAATTGGCCATCAAGGCGGTGAAGCGCAAGGCGACAGGTTGAAAGGAATTGAGAATCTTGCGGGCTCCGCCCATGATGACCTTCTTTCAGGCAATGCGGAGGACAATGTCATCAATGGCGGGGACGGTGCCGATATAATCAATGGCAGAGGCGGTGTTGATACGGCCTCCTATATCCTTTCCAAAAGTGGGGTGACGATCCGGCTTGACGAGTTGGATGTGGATGGGTTTGCCTACAACAACGAAGGGGGAGCGGCGGAGCGTGACCGGCTCAAGAGCATAGAGAATCTCTATGGCTCGGATATGGATGATATCCTGATCGGGAGTAACGTCGCCAACACCTTATGGGGACTTGGTGGTGATGACTATCTTGAGGGCGGGGTCGGTGCGGATACTCTCGATGGGGGTGACGGTGTTGACGAAGTGAGCTACCAGAGATCGGCCAGCGGGGTTGTAGTCAGTCTTTCCGTTTCAGAAACTCTCAAGATCACGATGGATGCGGATGGATATCTTGTTGGCCACAGCAACACCATCCCGGGAGGTGAAGCGGCAGGCGATCGGCTCAAAAACATTGAAAGACTAAGCGGTTCCAACTTCGTGGATACGCTGACCGGGTCGAATGAAGACAACATCCTTTGGGGGCTGAATGGCGACGATACCATCAGTGGTCTGGATGGTGATGACTGGATCATAGGCGGTGCTGGCGCGGACTGGATACTGGGGGGAGAAGGTATCGACGGCGCAAGCTATATCAACTCAGATGAGGGCGTGACGGTCTCACTAGAAGAAAAGGATGCAGCCGGGTTCAGCACAGGTCATACCGGTGGTACCGCACAAGGAGACCAGCTCCAGCATATCGAGAGTCTCGAAGGTTCCATCTATGACGATAAACTCACCGGTGATGACGGGGAAAACTGGATCTATGGCCTTAGTGGAGATGATACCCTGAAAGGACTTGACGGGGTAGATTGGCTCAACGGTGGTGACGGGGCGGATGACCTTGATGGTGGCGGTGGTGTTGACTATGTCAGCTATTATCACTCCAGCGAAGGCGTAACCGTCAACCTTGCCGGAACAAAGGACAAGGACGATTACATTGTTGGGCATAGTGGCGGCCATGCGGCGGGTGACCGGCTTAAGAGCATAGAGCATCTCTACGGCTCGAATATGGACGATACGCTCACCGGTGATGGCAGGGAAAACAGAATTCGCGGCTATGACGGCAATGACACGCTTTACGGGGGCAATGGCAAGGACGATCTCTTCGGCGGGGCAGGTGACGATACGCTCAATGGCGGCAACTCAAGCGATGCGCTTTTTGGTGATGCCGGTGATGATATACTTTACGGAGATGCCGGCCATGATCACCTTTATGGCGATGGTGGGCGGAATGTCCTTACCGGCGGCAGCGGAGCCGATCAGTTTGTAATCACCTCTGTCGCAACGGCAATTGCTGACGCGAATGTCATCACGGACTTCAGTCTTTCAGATAAGGACGGGCTCACCTTCCTTGCGGAGATAAGAAGTATCTGGCTCGATCAGAGGAACGCTGTTGTGACCCGCGAGACGACAAACGATGCCAATGTCAAGGATACGGTCATCTATACCGATCAGGCGCTGACGGAGATACTTGTCGTGCTTGAAGATTTTACCGGCATGCTCAAGGACAATATTGGCGATACAACGGTTGAACTTAACGTAGTCTGAGTGAACATTTGCCTAGCCCCTCCGGTTCAAAAAACCTGAAGGGCGATCAGAAAAGATGCCTGAATTCAGCAAGCACGCTTTCATAGACATCACGTTTGAAGGGAACTGCCAGTTCAGGCAACTCCGTCACATTGGCCCATTTCCATGAGCGAAACTCCGGCTCTTCGGTATTGATATTGATCTCATCTTCCGAACCGGTGAAACGGAAAGCCAGCCATTTCTGGGCCTGGCCTCGAAACCGTCCCTGCCAGAGCTGGTCAGCCAGATCCTGCGGGATATCGTAATTGAGCCACCCCTGATGTTCTTCAATCAGCACGGCGTTGTTTGTGCCGATTTCCTCCAACATTTCACGAAATCCGGCATGGGCAGGGTCTTCGCCTTCATCGATGCCTCCCTGGGGCATCTGCCAGGCTTCAACGGACCGGTCAAGACGCTGGCCGACAAAAACCTGATTTTGAGTATTCAGGAGCATAATGCCGACGCAGGGCCGATATGGCCTCATTTCGTAAGGTGTCATCATGGCCTATCTACTCAATCGACTTGAAAACATTAATACCCTTGAGCAGATCAATGGCTCGGGCCAGTTGATAATCCCGAATGTTTAGCGACGTATCTTCATCATCATCTGTTGCACTTGTCTTGGTGGCATCACCATTTTCAAGTGCTCCCCTGAGGTCTTCCTCGCGCAGGATGCCATCTTTGATATCTTCAACAACGGCGAGTTCTACCATGATATCCGGCTCAATGCCAGTTGCCTGGATGGATACGCCTGAAGGAGTGTAGTAGCGGGCGGTTGTCAGCCGCATGGCGCCATGACCGGGCATCGGAATCACGCTCTGCACCGATCCCTTGCCAAATGATCGTGTTCCCATGATCAGGGCACGGCCATGATCTTTGAGCGCCCCTGCAACAATTTCAGATGCGGAAGCCGAGCCGGAATTGATCAGCACGACCAGCGGTGCGCCATCGGTTTCGTCCCCATCTCTTGCGTAATACCGCGATGTTTCGCTTTCCTTTCGTCCCCGGGTGGAGACAATCTCACCCTTTTCAAGGAAGGTGTCGGTAACGCTCACGGCTTCGTTGAGCAGGCCGCCCGGATTGTTCCTAAGATCAAGGATAAACCCGTCCAGTCTGTCGCCGTGTTCTGCCTTGAGGGCAAGGATCGCTTTTTTAAGCCCGGGTGTTGTCTGCTCGCTGAAGGTGGTGATGCGGATATAGCCTACCTCATCATAGGATTCATAGCGCACGGATCTCATTTTAATGACATCACGTGTCAGCGTCACCTCAAAGGGAGCGATATTGCCTCGTTTGACGGTGATCTCAATGTCGCTGCCAACCGGCCCGCGCATAAGTTCAACCGCTTCGTTCAGCGTCAGCCCCAGCACATCGGTATCAGCGATGCGCACGATAAGGTCACCGGCCTTGATACCAGCGCGTGCGGCCGGCGTTTCGTCAATAGGAGAGACAACCTTCACATAACCGTCTTCCATGGTGATTTCGATGCCAAGGCCGCCAAATTCCCCCCGGGTGCGGACCTGCATCTTGGCGAAATCATCTTCACCAAGAAAACCCGAATGCGGGTCAAGGGCACTCAACATGCCATTGATCGCATGGTCGATCAGCTCCTTGTCATCAACTTCCTCGACATATTCTTCGCGCACCCGCTGAAAAACATCACCGAAAAGGGAAAGCTGGCGATAGGTTTCCTCATTGGTGGATGACTGGCTGACCGAAGAGGTCGGCGCCGCCAGCGTAAACACCATCCCTGCCAGCATTACAGCCCCGAAGATGGTCAGCGCCCTCAGAGAATATTTTTGCAGGCGCGCAAGATGTTTTGGCTGGGGGTTGATCATGAGCTCACCACTCCGGGGGTTGGAAAGGAATATATCTTCATAAGATATGTTGCCCCGAATATATAACAAGATCAAGCCGTCGTCAGAGCCCATTTCAAGGCCTGAAAAGTTCGGGCTAATGGCGTCAGGTTAAAAGAGTCGAGCCCGTCATCTCTTGCGGGATATCAAGCCCAAGAAGATCAAGCAAGGTCGGGGCAATATCACTCAGCCCGCCATCACGGAGACCGGCAGTGCCGCCACCGATCAGATATACGGGAACAGGATTGTAGCTGTGGGCCGTGTGGGGTGATTGTGCATCGTCATCCCACATGATCTCGCAATTTCCATGATCGGCGGTAAGCAGCATCACCCCGCCTGCTGTATCAAGAGCGGCGATTGTATCCGCCACGGCCTGATCCACCGTTTCCACTGCCTTGATGGCGGCATTGAGATCGCCGGTATGCCCCACCATATCCGGGTTGGCAAAATTGACAATGATCAGGTCATGCTGCCCTTTCCGGATTGCGTCCACCAGGATATCGCGCACGCCGTTTGCGCTCATTTCCGGTTGCAGATCATAGGTGGCAACTTTCGGTGAAGGCACAAGTTCACGCCGCTCATTTTCCCGGCTCTCCTCCATGCCGCCATTGAAAAAGAAGGTCACATGCGGGTATTTTTCCGTTTCGGCAAGCCGTAATTGGCTGAGGCCAGCCCTGGCCACGACTTCCCCAAGAGTATTAGGGATATCCGGCGGGCCAAAGAGCGCATCCATGGCGGTATCAAGTTGATCGGAATATGGCACAAGGCCGATCGGCCGGATCAGCCGGGGACGTTCGTGAGGCCGGAAGTCTGGATCATCGAGAAGCCAGCCCGCCAGTATCTGGCGCACCCGGTCAGCCCGGAAATTTGCCATGACAAGACCGTCGCCATCGGCCATGCCTTCATATCCTTCAATGACCGCAGGCAAAAGAAATTCATCACCGAGACCGGCGCTATAGCCTGCCTCAACCACGTCGCAGGTTGTGGCAGCGTAGTGATCAGCCCTGGCATGTGTTATCGCTTCCCATGCCGCCGCGGTCCGCTCCCAGCGGCGATCACGATCCATGGCATAGTATCGCCCGGTTACCGTTGCCATATGCGCGCCATCGGGAAGGTTTTCGGCAAAGGCTGGCAGGGTTTCACCGGCCAGTTTCGGGAGGGTGTCGCGTCCATCGGTAAAGGCGTGAATCCAGACCTTGATCCCGCGTTCAACCAGCGCTTCGGCAAGTGCCATGAGATGGGAATCCCGGCTATGTACGCCGCCAGGCGATACCAACCCCATCAGATGGGCCGCGCCGCCGCTTTTCTTAAGGTCATCGGCAAACCGGTCAAGATGAGGCAATGTCCCGATCGTGCGATCAGCCACCGCGGCATCTATTCGGGCCAGATCCTGCAGAATGATCCGCCCGGCGCCAATGGTCATATGGCCGACTTCGGAATTGCCGACCTGTCCTTCGGGCAGGCCTACCGCCGGACCTGAAGCAAGAAGAAACGCCTTTGGTACTTCCCTCTCAAGGCGATCTATGGTTGGCGTTCGGGCCAGCCGGACAGCGTTATTCCGGCTGTCCTCCCGATGCCCCCATCCATCCATGATAAAGAGAATGACAGGTTTCTTTATTTTTCGGTCAGTCATGGCAGATCTATACGACAGCCCAAGGCTCAATGCCAGTCTGATTTCCCATCAGCCATGATGATACGGGTGATTGGCAAGAATCATTTCCGCCCGGTAAAGCTGTTCTGCCAGCATGGCGCGGAACAGCATATGCGGCCAGGTCTGGCGACCAAAAGCAAGGGTGAGATCTGCCCTGTCAAGAAGACTTGAATGATGACCATCAGCCCCGCCAATGGCAAACACCGCTTCGCGGCAGCCATTATCCCGGTGGCGGCGGATCAATGCGGCGAGATCTTCTGAGGCGATATCCTCTCCACCCGGATCCATGGCAAGGAGCAATGCTCCTTCCGGGCAGGCGGCCAGGATACGGGCCGATTCGTCCTGCTGGCGCTGAGGTCCCTGCTGTTTTGCGGTAAATTCAAGAAATCGGCCGGGATAGGGAAGTTTACGGAACCAGGTTTCCGCGAGGTTCTGTTCCGCAAGGCGGCGGCCCTGCCCGATCGCGGCAACAGTCAGTTTCATGAAATCTGTCCTGCCCTAGATTGTCGCGGACTGGATGGTGACGGTCTCCCCGCTGGCATGGTCCGACCACATTTTTTCCAGCTGATAGAATTCCCGGACTTCGGGGCGGAACAGGTGGACGATCACGTCTCCGGCATCAATCAGAATCCAGTCGCCGGTATTGCCGCCTTCTGATCCCATGGGCCTTTTGCCATTTTCCTTGAGGTTTCGTTCCAGATGATCAGCCATGGCCATGAGCTGCCGGGATGAACTGCCCGAAGCTATGACCATATAATCCGCGATGGTGGATTTGCCGGCAAGAGGAATGGTGGTGATGTCCTGCGCTTTGTCCTTGTCGAGCGATGTCAGCACAAGGTCGAGAAGAATGCTGCTTTCAGCGGTCTGTCCTGCGGAAATGGTACGCTCCTTCACGTTGGTCTTTCCGTATGCATATCAATTTTAGGCAGAGGCACGGAAAAAGACAATATTTCATTTACCGGAACTCATCTTGCCGGGGGCTCATGTTTCCGGGGACTCATTCACACGGTGCCTGATCGCGGTAGCGGATTGCCGGTTGAGGGGACCAGGGATGAAGCACCAGCGGCGTGCTTCTCCAAGCCTTGCCGCAATCCGGCGAGGGCTTGACCGGGTGCCGATTCGGGCAGCGCCAGGTCCGTTCAGCACCCCGCAGCGTGTGCCCGGCCGATTGATGACGGCAATCGGCATCAGTCTGGCGATCCGGTGCGATTGATGCCAGCGGTGAAAGGAGGCAAGATTGTCCGCACCCATGATCCAGACAAGACGGCACATGGGCATACGCCGTTTCAGCAGGCGAAGGGTATCCGCTGTCCGGGATGTGCCGAGGCGGAGTTCCAGATCCGAGACAACCATCTTTCGGCCATATCCGCACGCCGAGGCGGCGTTCACGGCGGAATTGAAGCGATCCCGGAATGACGACATGCCCGATCTGGCCTTGAAGGGGTTTTGCGGTGACACGAGCCACCAGACGGCATCCAGCCGGAGATGCCGGAGGGCAAGGTTTGTGATATGCGCATGCCCATCATGGGCCGGATTGAACGACCCGCCCAGGAGACCTATCCGCTGGCGGGCGGCATGCCGGAATACCCGTTGGGCGTGTTGAATCCTTGCAAGCATCGATCAGGGGCGTATCTGGCCGGACCCACGCACGACATATTTGAAACTTGTCAGCTCATTGGCGCCAACTGGCCCTCTTGCGTGCATTTTGCCGGTGGAAATGCCGATCTCTGCCCCCATGCCGAACTCACCACCATCGGCAAACTGGGTTGAGGCATTGACCATCACGATCGCCGAATCAATGCCTGCGATGAACACTTCGGCCGCCTGTTGATCCTCGGTGATGATCGCTTCGGTATGATCCGAACCGTAGCGACGGATATGCGCGATGGCGCCCTCGACGCCATCCACCACCGCAACGGAAAGAATACCGTCAAGATATTCCGTCGACCAGTCTTTGTCGCTGGCCGGGCTCGCTTCAGGGATCAGTTTCATCGCCGCGGCATCGGCGCGCAAACTGCACCCTGCCCCGATGAGTGCCGCCGCCACATCGGGCAGAATTTCTGCCGCAACTGACCGGTCCACCAGCAAGGTTTCAGCCGCCCCGCAGATACCGACACGGCGCATCTTGGCATTGACCGTGATTGCCCGGGCCTTTTCCGGATCAGCCGCGCGGTCAATATAGACATGGCAGATCCCCTCAAGATGGGCGAATACAGGAACACGCGCTTCCTGTTGCACGCGCTCAACCAGTGATTTCCCGCCGCGGGGGATGATGACATCGATCCCACCTGTCGCGGTCAGCATTGCTCCAACCAGGGCCCGGTCCGTATTCTCAAGCAGCTGAACCGCATCCGCGGGCAGGCCTGAGTCTTCAAGCCCGTTCCGGACAAGTTTTGCCAAGAGACTGGAGGTGTGAATGCTGTCGCTGCCCCCCCGCAGAATCACGGGATTGCCTGATTTTATGGAAAGGCCGGCTGCGTCCACCGTCACGTTCGGGCGTGCTTCATAAATGACGCCGATCACGCCAAGCGGCGTCGAGAGACGGGTGATGTCCAGCCCGTTCGGACGTTGCCAGCGATCAAGTTCACGCCCTAGAGGATCTGGCAGGGCCCGGATATCATCAAGGCCTTTCGCCATCTGCTCGACCCGCGCTGCATCCAGAGTCAACCGGTCAATGAACGAGGCTTTCAGGCCGCGCGCTGTTCCGGCCGCGATATCCTCTTTATTGGCGTTGAGGATGGCCCGGATATTCCCGCGAAGATGGCGGGCTGCCGCTTCGAGTGCCTGACACCGCTGATCATGGGTTGATTGCGCCAGCACCATGGCGCTGGCCCGGGCGTTGCCGGTATAGCCAGCCATGATCCTGGCGGCGTCGCTTACCATCATGTTCATGGCGTATCCCTCCCTCGGGTTGCGTGATAGGTCAGCACCAGATCATCGGCATGGATGACCTCATCCCGTCCACGATAGCCGAGGATTTCCGGAATTGCACGACTCTTGGACCCGGCAATCAGGGCGGCGTCTTTGGCGCTGTAATGGCTGAGGCCGCGGGCTATTTCGGCGCCGTTCTGATCGGCCAGTGCCACCAGATCCCCACGCTCAAAACTGCCCTCGACGCGGGCGATGCCAGCGGGCAGCAGGCTCTTGCCGCTTCTGATCGCCTTAACAGCGCCATCATCCAGGATGATCCGGCCTTTGGGGGTCAACCCGCCGGCAATCCAGGTCTTTCGTGCCTGCGGCGGGTTTGCGGCAGCCCGGAACCAGGTGCAGCGCCCGCCATCCTTGAGCTGGCTGATGGGGCTCGGCTCTGTTCCGCTGCAGATCACCATATGGCATCCGGCGGTGGTGGCAATGCGGGCGGCGGCAATCTTGGTTATCATCCCCCCCGAGGCGGCGCTGCTATGGGCCGGGCCCGCCATGGAGAGAATATCATCATCGATATGAATGACTTCCGGCAGGAATCGGGCCGATGGATCCTGTCTCGGGTCAGCGGAATAAAGCCCGTCGATATCAGAGAGAAGCACAAGCACGTCAGCGGTGATCATCTGGGCAACACGGGCGGCAAGACGATCATTGTCGCCATAGCGGATTTCCATGGTGGCAACGGTGTCGTTTTCATTGACCACCGGAATGATGCCCTGGGCCAGCAATGTCTGGATGGTTGCCCGGGCGTTGAGATGCCGACGGCGGGTTTCGGTGTCGTCCGGGGAAAGCAGGATCTGGGCCGTGCCAATCCCGAAAAGCGCAAAGGCGCTCTGCCATTCCTTGGCCAGCCGGATCTGCCCGATGGCGGCGGCGGCCTGCTTTTCTTCAAGTTTCAGCCTCCCCTGGCCACGGCCAAGCTGATGCCGACCAAGGGCAATCGCCCCGGAAGACACCACCACCGGGGTGCATCCATCAAGATGCAAGGCGGCAAGATCACGGGCCAGGCTTTCAAGCCAGTGGGTGCGGACCTCTCCTGTGTCATCATCGACAAGCAGGGCAGAACCAACCTTGACGATAACCGTGCGGGCGCCGCCGAGATAGGTTTGGGTCAGTTTGTGGAAATCCGTGCTCATGGCTGCCATGGCTCCGGCGTCATGCTGCTGCGCATATCCTCCTCGCGTGCCGCGGTGATGATCTGCCACAAGGACCGCAAGGCTTCCGTCATGCCTTCACCTGAAACGGCGGAAAGAGCGATCACGTCTTCAGCGCCGGCCTTCTTGAGCGATGTCATGACGTCGCTGATCTGGTCAGGGGTCATGGCATCGATCTTGCTGATCGCGGTAATCTCCCGCTTTTCCGCCAGATCCTTGTCATAGGCGCCGAGTTCTCCACGGATGATCTTCCAGTCACCGGCCGGATCAGCCGCGGTGCCATCCACCAGATGTAAAAGGACAGAACAGCGTTCGACATGGCCGAGAAACCGGTGCCCGAGGCCAATTCCGTCATGGGCCCCTTCCACCAGCCCCGGGATATCGGCGAGAACAAAACTCTGCTGATCCACGGCGACAACACCAAGGCCGGGATGCAGGGTGGTGAAAGGATAATCGGCAATCTTCGGGCGTGCGGCCGAACTGGCGGCAAGAAGAGTGGATTTACCGGCATTGGGCAGGCCGACCAGCCCGGCATCGGCAATCAGTTTCAACCTCAGCCAGATCCACATGCCAACCCCGGGAAACCCCTTGTCGGCACGCCGCGGGGCCTGATTCGTGGATGATTTGAACGCCGCGTTGCCGCGCCCGCCATCGCCGCCCCGGGCAAGGACGATTCGCTGGCCGACAGCGGTGAGATCGGCAAGGACAATATCGTTTTCCTCATTGAGGATCTGTGTTCCGACAGGCAGTTTCAGGATGATGTCTTCGCCGCTCAGCCCGGCGCGATTCCGGCCAGCCCCGCCCCGCCCGGAGGTTGCCTTGAAATGCTGCTGGTAGCGGTAGTCGATCAGCGTGTTGAGCCCGTTCACGCATTCCGCAATCACGCTGCCGCCACGGCCACCATCGCCGCCATCAGGTCCACCTCTCGGCACATGGGCTTCACGCCGGAAACTGATACAGCCCGGCCCGCCATTGCCGCTCTGGATATAGACTTTCGCCTGATCTAGGAATTTCATGGTCTATGATCTTTCATGAAAAAAGCGCAACCTTGCGGATGCGCTTCCTCTGGCCCGTCAGGGCCCGATTTCATGCTCCGGCATAATGCCAGAACCTGGGCCCTATTCCGCGGCCTCAGCTGCCGGGACCACATGGGCAAAACTGCGCCCGCCGGTGGTCTTGCTGAAGGCAACCTTGCCATCAGTCAGGGCAAAAAGCGTATGATCCTTGCCCATGCCGACATTCTGGCCGGGGTGGAATTTGGTGCCACGCTGCCGCACGATGATGTTGCCGGGGATTACGCTTTCCCCGCCGAATTTCTTCACACCCAGGCGGCGACCGGCGGAATCACGACCGTTACGAGAGCTACCACCTGCTTTTTTATGTGCCATATCGCGTCTCCTAAACCGTAAATATCAGTTCTATTTCTTGGCTGCAGCTTTTTTTGAAGCGGCGGCCTTGGTTGCCTTTTTCGCGCCGGCTTTCTTGGCGGCAGCCTTTTTCGGCGCAGCCTTCGCTTCGGCTTTCTTGGCAGCTTTCTTCGGGGCTGCTTCGGCAATTGGGTTCGTTTCGGGATTTTTTGTTTTTTCAGCCTTCGGCTTTGCTTCGGCCTTAGGTTTTGCCGGTGCCTTCAGCTTGCCGTCAGCGGCGATATCGTCAATTTTGATCAGCGTCAGATCCTGGCGATGGCCACGCACGCGGCGAAAATTCTTGCGGCGCTTGCGGCGGAAAACCATGATCTTGGGCCCGCGGGTCTGTTTCAGTACGGTGGCGCCGACGGCGGCACCTGCAACCGTTGGTGCGCCGACATTCACCTTGTCGCCATCCACCATCATCAGTACCTGATCAAGTACAACCGTGTCGCCAGCTTCACCGGCGATGTGATCGATGATGAGCGTATCATCCTTGGCAACGCGATATTGCTTGCCCCCTGTTTTCACCACAGCATACATGGCGGTCATCCTTCGTGTTAACGGCCCCGCAATCTTCTTGCGGCGCGTGCGGCCATGTCTATCTTCAACCCAGCCGGAAATCCATAAAAAACCGAGCGAAAGGCACGCCTTTCGCTGATTGAGTGGCAATATAGCCAGTCAAAGCCCCTTGTCAAGCATTCTCGACAGGCGAGAGGCGAATTCCTTCGCGCCGGAAAATCCCGCCTGTCCTAGAGGGCTGGAGATTTATGGTCATTGTGGGTTGCAAGCCGGACGCATCGCGGCTAGATAGAAGGATATTCCCATCCTGGGATGCGCAGAGGAGAGGTGGCAGAGTGGTTGAATGCGCCGGTCTCGAAAACCGGTATGGGTGCAAGCCCATCGGGGGTTCGAATCCCCCCCTCTCCGCCAGATTTCACGCCGCTCTTTTCCTTTTGGCGATTTCCCTTTATCACTTAAGGCCATCTGTTGCCGATACCTGAGGAGACCATCATGACTCTGCCCAGAACCCCATCTTTCCGCCTTGATGGCAAGACAGCTCTTGTCACGGGCGCCTCTTCCGGGATTGGCGAGGCCGGAGCGGTGGCGCTGGCCGAAGCCGGGGCAAAGGTCATCGCGGTTGCCCGCCGTGCCGACCGGCTCGATGACCTTGCTGCATCCTGTCAGGCGGAAGGCTGGGATGTCACCCCGCTGGCGCTGGATGTGACCGATCTTGATGCCGTGTCCCAAACGATCAAGGACTGCGGGCCGGTGGATATCCTCCTGAATTCCGCCGGCATGGCACGCCACGGCCCGGCGCTGGAAACCCGGGCGGAGGATTTCGATGCGGTGGTCGATCTCAACCTCAAATCGGCATTTTTTCAGGCACGGGCGGTGGCCGAGGGGCTGATTGCGGCGGGAAAACCGGGCTCGATCATTTCCATCTCATCCCAGATGGCCAAGGTGGGCGGCATTGAGCGATCCGTCTATTGCGCCACCAAGGCTGCGGTCGAGGGATTCACCCGGGCCATGGCTATTGAATGGGGCCCGCATCAGGTCCGGATCAATACGATCTGTCCGACTTTCGTGCTGACCGCGCTGACCCAATCCACCTTCGATAACCCTGAACGCCGTGCCTGGGTGGAAGGCAAGATCAAGCTTGGCCGCGTGGCCCGGGTCGAGGACATGATGGGGGCGGTGGTGTATCTCGCCTCCGATGCCTCGGCCATGGTGACCGGTACATCCATCCTTGTGGATGGTGGCTGGACAGCCGGGTGATCACCCTTACGGATTATCCGATCTGTACCCGGAGATGGTCAAGCCAGTTGCGGCGGCAGATCCGGTCGATCAGCTCATTCCCGAAACCTGCCTCCGCCATGGCCTGGACAAGACGCGGCAGGCCGGTGCAGTCGCCGATCTCTTCAGGGATCACGGCGCCGTCGAAATCCGAGCCCAGGGCAACCCCGCCTTCACCAAGAAGGCCGATGAGATGATCAAGATGCCGGATCAGGAGCGCAAGCGGTGTCGCCGGATCCTTCCGTCCATCTGCACGCAGAAACCCTGCCGCGAAATTGAGCCCGACAATCCCGCCGCTTTCGGCAATGGCGGCCAGCTGGCGATCCGTCAGGTTGCGGGGGCTCGGGCAGATCGCGTGGGAATTGGAATGGGTTGCGACGAGCGGCTTGTCGCTTATGGCCGCCACATCCCAGAAACCGGCTTCGTTCAGATGCGACAGATCCACCATGATCCGGCGGCGATTGCAGGCCCGGACAAGGTCTTTGCCTGTTGCGGTGAGCCCCGGGCCCTGATCAGGGCTACCGGGAAAGCTGAACGGCACCCCGACCCCGAAAATGTTCGGCCTTGACCAGAGCGGGCCGATGGACCTGAGACCGAGATCATAAAGATCATCCAGAAGGCCGAGATCAGCCGGGATGGCCTCGGCGCCTTCGAGATGGAGGATGGCTGCGATGGCGCCATCCTTCATGGCTTCATCCACGTCCTCGGCGTCAAGACAGCGGCGGATGACCCCATGATGCCGGTCGGTCAGATGGCGGAAGATCCGGGCCATCTCCATGGTGGCGGCCATGGCGCTTTCCTGGTCAATGGGGGATGTGGCCAGAATGGCTTCGCCGGCGGCATTGGTGGCGGGGACGAACATCGCGAAAAACCCGCCGGCAAGCCCCCCCTGCCTCGCGCGGGGAGCGTCGATATGGGTGGTGTCCATGCCATCGAGAAAGCCTTTGCCTGATGTGTCACCGGCAAGCCAGAGGCGGAGAAGAATATCGTTGTGGCCATCAAAAACAGGTTGCATGTCAGGCGGGCCTTTCCGGTTTTCCGGTCAGCGCATTGAGCGCGGGCGGGTAGGTTTTCCTGACCCGGAGCTCATCCATCCTGCCATCGAGGCGCAACAGATCACCACGCAAGGCCATCAGAAACGGATACCATTCCCTGGCAAGAGGGGTTTTCCACCGCCATAAAAGCTCATCAAGCGCCTCAAGCCATGTCGGGATAAGGCGCAGGTCCAACATGGTGCCGGGCAGGGGGGCGCGCGGGTCCGGCGGAAGATCAAAAAACGGGGCGACTTTGAGAAACGCCTCCGGAACGCCGTGATCTTGCAGGGCACGGGTCCATCCTGCCTGATCCGGCCCTCGCTCCATCAGCGCCAGCAGCAGCATGTCGGTATGGGGCAGGCCCGTCGGGTTGAGCAGTATCTGCCGGATTTCCCCGCGCCCCCGCCATGGGCCAAGCCAGAGCTGGCGCGGGCAGTAATCATGGGCGTAGAGATTATCCCACCAGATCACCCGTTCGGGGGCAGTGCCGAGCCGGCCAAGGCCGGTATGCTCCAGCCCCGGTTCAGGATCCACGATATAGGTGCCGCACCAGGTGATGAGATGCAAAGGGTCAAGGGTGGATATCATCTCTTCAAGGTAGCCTTCGGCCTTATCGAGAATTTCATCGGCATAGATTCGCGGTGTCAGGCTGACTGCCTCTCCCAGGCTTTCGGAGAGCGCATTGGCCAGCGCCGCATGAGCTTCACCTTCCTTGCGGAAATGCCCTGACCGGCCGGGAAAGCCTGCGTCGATATCATCCATCAGCAGCATGATGGAGGCGGCGCCGAGATCTTTGAGCATCCGGGCTTTCCGGCAAAGGACTATGAGGTCATCACCGCTGCCGGTGAATGATCCGAAATCGAAATCCAGCCCGGGCGCGATGCCGGCCATGAGATGAAGGCCGAGGGTTTCGGCCCCGGCGGCAAAACGGCTGAACTCTTCCTGCCAGGTTCTGTCCCATGGCTGCCGCCAGTTGCGGCGGTGGCAGGGATCTTCCTTCGGGGCGTAGAGATAGGTATTCATCCCGAGGCGGGCAAGGGTCTCCAGTATCTGCCCCCGCTCATCCCAGGTGAGCAGGCGTCCATAATACCCTTCGATATATCCCCGGTGAGGTGCCGAGGTTTTGTCTGGAATGCTGTTGATCATTTCTGCCCTTTTTCTCTTCCGCTTACCAGTTAACACGAATTGACCGGAGAATTGAAGCCAGCCGGTCGGTGCATGAGCTGATGATCTTCATGCGGGATTTTGTCCGCTCGCGGCTCTCCCGGGGTGGGGGGCAGGGGCAAGCCTGCCGCCGGTCATGGGCCGGGCCACGCCGGTTGTTCCGGGAAAACTGATGGGCAGGCCGCGTCGTGACCGCATCGCAAGAAAGGCCATCAGCTCCGCCTCGATGAGGCCTGAGGCAAGACCGTGATCTTCCATGGTGGTCACCTTCAACGGCAGCGCGTCCCGGATCATGCCGACAAGGGTCGGGTTGGCGGCGCCGCCGCCCGCCAGGATAACCGAGTTTGGCCGGGGTGTTGCCGCCAAGAGGCCCATCGCCAGGCTTGCCGCGGTGAGCGAGGTGAGGGTTGCCATGGCATCGGCAAGACGATGGCCGCTCAACGTATCTGGTTTCAGCATGGTGTCCAGCGCCTTGCGGTCGAGTGATTTCGGCGGGCTTGCGGCGAAAAACGGATGCGTGAGCGCAGTCCTGATCCATGCCTCATCCCGTATCCCGGACCGGGCGGTTGCGCCATCTTTGTCAAACTGCTGGCCCGTGCGCTGGCGCATCGCGGCATCCATCAACCCGTTGCCCGGGCCGGTATCAAAGCCGGTGAGCGCAACTCCATCCCAGAAGGTCACGTTGGTGATGCCGCCGATATTCACCACCGCCGCCGGCAGATCGAGCCCAAGTTCCTCGATGATGGCCCGATGATAGACCGGCGCCAGTGGCGCGCCCTGACCGCCCGAGGCCATATCCGCATGGCGGAAATCATAGACCACATCCATCCCGAGGGTTTCGGCAATCAGGCCTGCATCGCCGACCTGAAGGGTGATGCCGTCTTCGGGGGCGTGCCGGATCGTCTGGCCATGAAACCCGATCAGCCGGGGGGTGATGCCTGATGTTTCAATCAGGGCCCGGGCCGCGGCGGCGTGATCTTCGGCGACAAGACGGGCGAGGTCCTGATCCCCGGGATCGGGGGTCTCGAAGGCCGCAAAAATGGCGGCGCGGGTTTCTGGACGCATCGGGGTGGTGGCATGAAAACCCGTGCGCTCAATCTTCTCCCCGTCGGTGAAGACAAGACTGGCATCGATACCGTCGACACTGGTGCCCGCCATCAGGCCGAGAACCGGGATAAGAGAGGATCTGTGCATGGCTTCCGGACTTGGCCTTCCCTTCAGAGCGGTGTATCGTCGGAAGTATGAATGAAAATCCTGAAACTACCGAATCAATTCCGGATGCTGCCCGCTGGCTGGATCAGCTCAGCGATCCGGCAGCGCTTGGCATCATGGCCGAAGATCAGGCTGGGGCCGCGGCGGCCGTGCGCGCCTCCCTGCCCGAGATCGAAAAAGCCAGCCGGGCAATCCTTGATCGCCTCAAGGCCAGTTCAACCGGCCGGATCATCTATGCCGGGGCAGGAACATCGATCCGGATCGGGGTGCAGGACGGGGTTGAGCTGACGCCGACCTTCGACTGGCCCGAAGATCGCGCGCTCTACCTTATCGCCGGTGGCCCCCGGGCGTTGCTCCGGTCCGTCGAGAACGCCGAAGACAATGCCGAAGACGCGCAAGATCAGGTCAGGGCAAACACTGTCGGCCCCGATGATGTGCTGATCGGGATTGCGGCCAGCGGTTCCACCCCCTTTACCTGTGCGGCGGTTGAAACAGCACGCCGCCTGGGGGCGCTGACCATCGGGATTGCCAATAATCCCGCCTCCCGTCTTGTGGCGCTGGCCGAGCATGGCATCACGCTCAAGACCGGGGCGGAAAGCGTTGCCGGCTCAACCCGGCTCAAGGCAGGAACGGCACAGAAAATCTGCCTTAACCTCATCTCGACGCTGGTGATGGTCAGGCTGGGGCGTGTCCGCAACGGCATGATGAGCGCCATGCGGGCCAGCAATGCCAAATTGCGGGCGCGGCAGATCAAGATCGACGCGGCGCTCAAATCGTGATCAGCATCACCGCATCGGCCGATATCATGGCCAGAACTTCAAGCATGTCATCGCGGCGGATCGCCACGCATCCGGCGGTTTCGGTCTGGCCTTCGGCAAGGCAGTGAAAGAAGATGGCACTGCCGCGGTGAGGCTGGACCGGATCGTCGTTATAGCCCAGCACGACGATGATGTCATAGGCGCCATCCTGCCGCCACAACGCCTCATGCGACGCGGCAAAGGGCAGCTGGACAAGGGTGTTATAGGCGGGGTGATCTCCCTCATCGCACCAGCCATCCAGGCGGGTTATGGGGCGGCATTCAAGAGAGGTGCGCGGCTCATCAAGGCGATCAGCACGGAAGAAGACGGATCTGAGGCTCCAGTCTCCGGCCGGGGTGCAGCCATCACCTTCGCGTTTGTCCCCGGCCGGGATGATGCCATTGCGGCCGATCCGGCACGGGATACGCCGGCTGCCGCATTTCAGGACAAACCCTTCCCCTTCGGCCTGGACCTTGAACAGCATGTTCTTGTCACCTCCCGTTTCTTGCGAATATACTTACCCGAGTATGTTGGGGAGGAATGACAATGGCAACAACTTCACTCATGGACGGATATAACGACCGGCGGATGTTCAGGATTTTCCTGATCGGCGCCATCAGCGGATTTCCCTGGGTGCTGATCGGCAGCGCCCTCAGTCTCTGGCTCAAGGAAGACGGGCTCAGCCGAAGCACGGTTGGTTTTGCCGGGCTGATTTTCGGGGTCTATGCGTTCAATTTTCTCTGGGCGCCGCTGATTGACCGGATCAGGGTGCCCTGGCTCAGCGCCCGCATCGGGGCCAGAAAAGCCTGGATCATGCTCTTTCAGGGGGTGATCATCCTCGCGCTCATGGGCTGGACCATGCTTGATCCGACGGCCCAGCTTGAAATGGTCATTTTCCTCGGCCTCATCATTGCCATCGCTTCCGCCTCGCAGGATATCACCATTGACGCCTTCAGGATCGAGCAGGCCGGGCAGGATGAGAAAGCCGTCATGGCCGCCGGTGCCGCCATGGCGGTCATTGGCTGGTGGAGCGGGTTCAAGCTTGGCGGGCTCATCACCTTCTTCATCGCGGATGCGTTTGAGGCCGCCGGGCATGCCGATTACTGGCAGATGACCTTTGTTGCGACCGCCGGCATGATGGTGCTCATGAATATCGGGCTCATCTTCGTTCCCGAAGCGCTGCCGGACAAAAGCAAGCCAGCCAGCGAAAGAGCAGGTTTTGCCGAAGTGCTGGACTGGCTCCGGCACACGGTGATCGAACCGCTCTGGTCCTTTTTCCGCAATAACGGGCTTGCCATCGGTCTTGGGCTGCTTGGCTTTATCTTTCTCTTCAAGATCGGTGAGGCCTTTCTCGGCAAGATGTCCATCATCTTCTACCGCGAGATGGGGTTCAGCAAATCCGATATCGGGATCTACTCCAAGGGGCTTGGCTGGATCACGACGGTGGCCTTCACGCTGATCGGCGGCTGGTTTGCCATCAAGGCAGGATCCTTGCGGGCGCTGCTGTTTTCCGGCATCGCCATGGCGGGCACCAATATTCTTTTCGCCGTCCTCTACTGGTCGGGAAAATCCACCTGGCTCTTTGCGCTTGCCGTGGTGCTGGATGATCTCGCGGCAGCCTTCGCCACGGTCGCCTTCGTGACCTTCATCTCCCTTCTCGTGGACCGGAAATATACGGCAACGCAATACGCGCTGCTGGCCTCTATCGGCACGGCAGGCAAAACGCTGCTGGCGTCGTCATCCGGGGCGCTGGTGGACTGGCTTGAAGGAGACTGGGGCATTTTCTTCATCATCACCGCCCTGATGGTCATCCCGTCGCTTCTGATACTGCTGAAACTGGGCCCGCATCTCAGAGGCGCGCAATCCGGGTGATCGGCAACCCCATCCGGGCAAGCCGCTCTCTTGCCGTCTTGAGAGGTTCGGACGCGGTCATGGCGTGAAACATATTGGCATGGATGAGGGTGATGCCGTCGCGCATGATCCCGACATGCCCTTTCCAGAAGACAAGATCGCCTCGCCGAAGGGGTGCATCCGCGGCAAGTGTATGCCCGAGGGCGCGTTCCTGATCGCCGCTGTTTCGCGGCGCATCAATCCCCCCGCCGGCCAGCGCAAGCTGGACCAGCGCCGAGCAGTCAATCCCGATCGTATCCCTGCCGCCCCAGCGATAGGGTGTTCCGCTGAGATCTTCGGCAAGGCTTACCCAGTCCTCCACCTTGCCCGCAAGAGGCGTGATCTGGGCAAGGGGGATGAACCCCCTGCCCCCGGAAGGAAGGGCGATTTCCGCGGTCGCATCGGTCTGGTCCAGCACGGCAAGCCGCGCCCCCATGGGCCGGTAACCGATGGCCGGGCTTTTGATATCGGCGGTCCGCGTCACCAGCCCGCGGGGGCTGATCACCCGGTGGCTTGCCGCTGGCATGGTGCCGATATCCCGGGCCTCAATCCAGCCTTCATACCCGTCAACCTCAAGGATGATCCGGGCCCATCCGCCGGTCTCTTCAAGCAGGGTCACGGTCTCGCCATGGAGGGCATCGGTCTCGCGGCCGCTCTCACGGTCAGGTTCGGCATGGATCGGGGTGGAGGCTGGCAGGATTGCGGGCATCAGGCCAGCCCTTCCCGCCTGGCCCAGGCCTTGACATCGAAATTCGGGCAGGTTTTTTCCGTTGAGTCAAAATCGCAATGGCCGCAGACTTGCGCGGAAGGATAGGCGGCTTTCCAGCCTGAAATGACCTCGGTCAGGGATTTCATCTGGGCGGGGGTGAACTGGTGCCGTCCGATCAGGCAAACGCCGAGGCTTTCGGTATTGTGGCCATAGACATGGGCGCCGACCCAGCAATCCGGGCGGCCATGTTCCACCTGACCGTCACGGGTGATGACCCGGTGATAGCCGACGCCCTCCCAGCCGAAGCCCAGATGCATGGCGTGTATGTCGCGTAATGTCAGGTGTTCTTCATCCGGGGTGTCGGAGCAATGCACCACAAGATACCGGATATCGTGATGTTCAAGCATGGATGGGGGCGACATGGGGATCCTTTTTTGCGTGATGCGGCCTCGGGCTTCGGGTAGTATCTTGCCATAAGTCAACTTGCACGCAAATACCGCAGATTACCCCCATGCCTGATACGAACACCTCACCAGCTGCCACCCTGCCCCAAGGCGTCATCTTTGATATGGACGGGCTGCTGCTCGATACCGAAAGGCTGTCCCGGTTGAGTTTTGACGCCCTGGCCCGGGCAAGAGGTGTCCCTGATCCTGATTTTATCTTCCCGCAACTGGTTGGCCGGAGCCGCGATGATCACCAGATGATCTTTGCCCGGCATCTCCCCCTAGGCCTTGATCCGGTCACTTTCGATGCCGAGTGGAAAGAGGCCTTTCAGGCATTGCTCACCGATCATGTGCCGGTCAAACCCGGAGCTGAAACCGTGCTTGCCTATTTAAACGGGCGGCGCATTCCATGCGGGCTTGCCACGTCGAGTGCCCGCGACAAAGCGCTCACCTATCTTGGGCGGGCGGGGTTGCTCGATTATTTCGATGTGCTGGTGGGGGGCGATGAAATCCCTGCCAGCAAACCTGCGCCGGATATCTATCTCGAAGCAGCAGGACGGCTTGGCGTTGCGCCGCCGGAGGTGCTCGCGTTCGAAGATTCCGATAACGGGGTGCGATCTGCCCATGCGGCGGGAATGCAAATCGTCCAGATCCCTGATCTTGCCCGGCCTTCGGCGGAAGTGCTGGCTTTCGGTCACCTGACGGCGACGTCGCTAATGGAGGCCGCGGCAAAGCTGGGCTGGCCGGAATTTCCCGGTATTGACATGAACGATCGGGACCCTAACTGAAGGTTTTACCGCGTCGTTTTTCAAATGGCTCAATCATGCGATGTTTTCTCCTTTTTATGGTGCTGCTGATGCCCCTCATGTCTTCTGCCCGGGCGGAGACCGCCCATGATTTCTCTTTCACTGCCATCGATGGCGGTGATTTGCCTCTTTCCGGTTTCAAGGGTCAGGTGCTGCTGGTGGTGAATACGGCATCACGCTGCGGGTTTACCTCCCAGTACGATGATCTTCAGGATCTTTACGAAACCTACAAGGAGGACGGTCTTGTGGTGCTTGGCGTGCCAAGCAATGATTTTGGCGGTCAGGAACCGGGCCAGGTCGACGAGATCAAGGAATTCTGCGAGGTGAATTTCAACATCACCTTCCCCATGACCGACAAGACAAAGGTCAAGGGCGAGATGGCGCATCCCTTTTATCAATGGGCTGCAAGCGAGTTGGGAATCATCGCCAAGCCGCGGTGGAATTTCCATAAATATCTCATTGGTCGTGATGGCCGGCTGATCGACTGGTTCTCCTCCCCGACACGCCCGTCTTCCAGCAAAATGCGCAACGCCGTGGAAGCGGCTCTTGGCAGATCGTGATGACCCTTGGGGCGGATGGATCACCCTGCCTTGAAATGACCTTTATTGCGCCCCGGGATGAACAAATCCTGCGCATAGGATGTTTACCTGTTCAGCGAAGAACACGTGCGGCATCACGAAAACCATGCATTTCATGATACTCCTCCCCCTGAAGGGGCCGGTCTTCCGGCCCCTCTTTTTAAGTGGTGTTCTTTGATTGGCCAGGCCGGTGGCGGCGCCGGATTTCCAGTCTTGCCAATCTGGTCAATTCCTCCCAAACTAAAGGCGAAAACAGCATCTCGAGGGAGGCAAGGATGGGCGTGGCCAGCATTACCAAAGACCGGTTCAATATCGATCATTACGAAGAGCGGGTGGATCTTGCCTGCGCGTTCCGCTGGGCGGTGAAGCACAATATGCATGAGGCTGTTGCCAATCACTTCAGCCTTGCGGTGAATGACGACGGCACTCAATTCCTGATGAATCCGAATCAGCGTCATTTTTCCCGGATCCGGGCCAGCGATCTTCTGCTGCTCGATGCCAATGATCCCTCCACCATGGAACGTGAGGATGCCCCTGACCCGACCGCCTGGGGGCTGCATGGATCTATCCACCGCCATTGCCGCCATGCCCGCTGCGTGATGCATGTGCATTCGGTTCATGCAACGGTGCTGGCCTCGCTTGCCGACAGCCGCCTGCCGGCAATCGATCAGAATTCGGCGATTTTCTTTGACCGGGTGGTCATTGATGAAAGCTATGGCGGGCTTGCCTTCGAGGATGAAGGTGAACGCTGCGCCGCCATGCTTCAGGACCCGAAGAAGAAGACCATGATCATGGGCAATCATGGCGTTTTGGTGCTGGGTTCTTCCCCCGCCGATACGTTCAATCGGCTCTATTATTTCGAGCGCGCCGCCGAAAACTATATCCGGGCGCTGCAGACAGGCCAGCCGCTCAGGGTGCTGCCGGATGACATTGCCGAGAAGACCGCGCAGGAAATCGAAAACTATCCCGAACAGGGTGAACGTCATATGGCTGAAATGAAGGCCATTCTTGATGAGGAAGGCTCGAACTTTCGCGATTGATCTTCAGATCCGGGCGGCCAGCCGGTCAAAACCGCGCGACGATAACAGCCGTTTCAGAAGCCCCATCAGTTTGGTTGCGGTGGTGATGCGGTAGCGGATACGGGGATGCGGGCTTTCCAGCGCATGGATGACGGCACGACTGACGGCTTCGGGCATCAGCTCGAAGAGGTCTTTGGGCGGGTTGACCGCCTCCAGCCGAGGGATCAGCACCTCACGATAGAAATTCTCCAGCCGCGTGCCTTTCCAGTCAATCCATTGCCTGAAATGGGGATAGCTGTTCTCGCGGATTTTTGTCCGGATCGGCCCGGGCTCGATGAGAACCACCTTGATGCCAGTGCCGCCAAGTTCCAGCCGCAGCGTATCGGTCAGCCCTTCAAGCGCGAATTTGGTGGCGTTATAAGCCCCGCGCATCCGGAGGGCGGCAAAACCCAGCACCGATGAATTCTGGATGATGCGGCCGCCGCCCTGCCCGTGCATGACTGGGATGGCAAGACGTGTCAGTTCATGCCAGCCGAAGAAATTGGCCTCGAAGATCTGGCGCAGTGCTTCGGTGGGCAGGTCTTCGACCGCCCCGGGGATGCCATATGCGCCATTGTTGAAAAGAGCATCAAGCCTGCCGCTGCCTCGCTTCATTGCCTCGGCAAAACCTTCGTGAATTGAGGCGGTGTCCTCGTAATCAAGGCGGAAGCTTTCAAGCCCCATGGCGCTAAGGCGGGCGCAATCCTCTTCCTTGCGGCAGGTGGCAAAAACTCGCCAGCCGCGGGCGTTCAAGGTGAGGGCGGCATCAAGCCCGATGCCGGATGAACAGCCCGTGATCAGGATGATTTTTCGGGTTTCCATGGGCTTGCCGGATGGCGGCAGGGGTGATGACATCTGTTTCTCCTCATCGGCGTTGACTGTGCTACAATACGGATCATGCAATCACTCGTCATTATTTTCTGCCATGTCTGATACACTCTTTTTGCCGGACCTGCCCATGGATCAGGCCCGATGTCTTGCGGTTTATGAAACCTTGCGTGATATCATGCCGCCATCGGTGCGGAAGGCATCGGCTTGCCGTGAAAGGCTGAGGGACCTTTTTGATGAACTGGATGCCGTCCTGCTCGATGGCTATGGCGTGCTGAATATCGGGGCTGATGCCGTGCCGGGGGCAGCGTTGATGCTGGCCGCGGCGGCTGAGGCCGGGGTCGAGGTGATGGTCGTCACCAACGGCGCCAGCCGACCTTCTTCCTTTGCCGGGGAAAAATACCGCCAGCTCGGGCTTTCGCTCGATACCCGCCAGATCGTTTCAAGTCGTGATGCGCTGGTGGACTGGCTCGAACATGGGACGAGTCCCGGGCTTAAAGTCGGCGTGGTGGACAGTTTCTGCATCCCGCCAGAACTCAGCGCCCATGAATGTATCGCGCTTGATCCCGAAAAGAGAGAGACCTGGACGAAGGTCGACACGATTGCTTTCATGGGCGCCGTCAACTGGGACCTCTCCTGGCAGGCAGCGCTCGAAGACGCGCTCAAAGAGGGCGTGCCGCTGCTGGTCGCCAATCCGGATGTTGCCGCGCCGCATCCGGGGGCATTCAGTTTCGAGCCGGGATACTGGACAGCCCGGGTGACCGGTATTCCCAAAGATCAGGTCCGCTGGTTCGGCAAACCTCATGCGCCGGTGTTTGAACTTGCGCTCCGGAAGCTTGAAGAATGGAGCGGGCGATCCAATTGGAGAAGAGACCGCATCGCCATGGTGGGCGACAGCCTGCATACCGATATTCTCGGCGGCAATGCGGCCGGGCTGAAAACCGTTCTCGTCACGGATCACGGCATATTCCGTGAGGGTGGGGCTGAAGCGGCAATAAAAGCGAGCGGAATCACCCCGGATGTGATGGTGAAAACAGTCTGAAAGACAGGACAGAAAAGATGAAAACACCGCCCAGAAGATCAGTGCTGATCACCGGAGCATCTCGCCGGGTCGGCCGGCATCTGGCGCTCGGTCTAGCCCGTGCGGGATGGGAAATTCATCTGCATTACAACTCATCCCGGGAGGCGGCAGAAGATACGGCAAGGCTGATCGTTCAGGCAGGCGGAACCTGCCAGCTGCATCAGGCTGATCTCGGCAATGCCGGGGAAGCTGAAGCCCTGCTGCGCCATCTTCCCTATGGCGATGGCGTGATGGGGCTTTTGCATAACGCCTCTCTTTTTGAATATGATACCGCCCAGACCGTCTCTGCGGCCATGCTGGAGAAGCATCTCGCCGTCAATCTGACGGCGCCCGCGGTGATGACCCGGGTTTTCGCCGAAGAAATCAGGAAACGATATCCGGCCACCAGCGGGGCTGTTGTCTCGATTACCGATGCCAAACTGGCCGGACTCAACCCGGATTATTTCAGTTACACGCTTTCAAAGATTGCGCTCGACGGGTTGACGACGCTGGCCGCCCAGGCCTATGCGCCGGAAATCCGGGTCAATGCCATCGCCCCGGGGATCATCCTCAGGTCAGGTGATCAGACCGAAGAGGAATACCGGATTGCCCATCAACGGAACCCTCTCGGCCAGGGGGCGGTGCTTGATGATATTCTGCGTGCAACCATAATGCTGCTGGACACGCCGTCCATGACCGGCCATACAGTTGTTCTGGATGGCGGGCTTCATCTCAACCCCCATCATCGAGATGTGGCTTTTCTGGATGAAACGGAAGATCATGACCAACCCCGTAGCGCGCAGCGTTTTTCTTGAAGAAATTGAAGTTGTCTGTTCCATCGGCCTGCACGATTTCGAGCGGGCCGAAAAACAGCGGGTGCTGATCGATGTGGAAGTACGCCTTGCATCTGATCGCGAACCCGTGGCGGACAAGGTGGATGAGACGCTGAATTATGATGATGTCCGAAACGCCGTCATTCGCATTGCCGAGGCCAGGCATTATGATCTGCAGGAAACCCTGGCAAGATCCATCTTCGATCATATCCGTGCCATGCGTGACGTGGCAGGCCTGATGGTACGCACCCAGAAGCCGGATGTCTACCCCAACTGCAAGACCGTGGCCTATCGGCTTTCGGATATCGATCCGGGCGCGCGAAGCTGAACCGCAAACCTGTCCGGCCTGTCAGAAATTGTCCTTGCCCTTTCGCAGGGCGGTGAAAACCTCAACCGGGTCGCGGGCATCAAGGCCGAAGACAGCGGCAAGACTTTCCGTATCGCAGTTGAGAAAGGGGTTGGCCTTCTTTTCCGTGCCGAGCATCACCGGCAGAGTCGGGGTGTCTGCCGCCCTCAAGGCATGAATTTCGGCGCAGCGGGCTTCGGCTTCGGCCGAAGGCCAATCCAGGCTTTCAACATATCGCGCGTTGGAGGCGGAATATTCATGCCCGCAGGCGATCAGTGTCTTATCCGGCAATGCACGGAGGGCGGCAAGCGAGTTCCACATTTCCTCCATGCTTCCTTCAAAGACGCGGCCACAGCCCAGGGAAAACAACGTATCGCCGACAAAGGCGATGCCGTGATCGCCGAAACAGTCGTCAAAATAAAAGGCGACATGCCCGGTGGTGTGGCCCGGGGTTTCAATAACCTCGGCCCGATACCCGGCGATCATGACCTCATCGCCGCCACGAACAGGCCGGGTGATATCGGCAATTCGCGCCGCCTCGCTTGCCGGGGCGGTCAGCGGGATGTCAAAGCGTTCCAGTAAAGCTGAATTGCCGCCGATATGGTCACCATGATGATGGGTGTTGACGATTTCGGTCGGCGTCAGCCCCCGGCGCTCAAGTTCCTTCAATACGGGCTCGGCCTCGCCTGGGTCGATAATCGCAAGCTCATGACTGGACGGGTTGTGAAGCATCCAGATATAATTGTCGTTCAGGGCGGGAACGCGGATACATTCAGCAAGGGTCATGCGATACTCCTTCAGGGCAAATACCAGCCGGGCAAAACCAGAATATCAGATCATCCTACCCATGATGTGAACCAAGAGCAACGATAAGACAATGGCCGAGACCGATGCGTTTTCCACCTATTACAACACCCCGCTCGGGCGGGTGTCGCGGCTTCTTATTGCCCGGCGGCTGCAACGGATTTTCGGGGATGCCGGCAAGACCGGGACAGCGTACCGCTCGCTGGGGGCGTTCGGGTATACACGCCCCTATCTGCGGCTTGTCGAGGGGCGCGGGGGCCTGCGTCCGGTGGGGTTTCATTTCACCGGCATGGATGTGACAAGATGGCCGCGGCGGCAGCCTTCACGGACGGCGCTGGTGGATGAAAACAATCTGCCGCTGCTCGATTCAAGTCTCGATGAAGCGCTGCTGATCCACGGGCTTGAAACTGCCCGCGATCCATCACGCCTGCTGGGGGAATGCTGGCGCGTGCTCAAGGGCCAGGGGCGGTTTGTGGTCGTTGTTCCGCATCGGGGCACTATCTGGGCGGTGCGGGAGATGACGCCATTTGGTTATGGCCAGCCTTATTCCACCCATCAGATCAGATCACTTCTGCGCAGCCATGATTTCGAGGTTGAACACATATATCAGGCGCTGGCCGCGCCGCCATCGCATTCGCCGCTTTATCCGCGATTTGCACCTATCGTGGAAAAGCTTTCCAAACCCATGGGCGGAGTTCTGATTGTCGAGGCGACAAAAATGCTCTATTCCGTAAGAGGAGTGCCGGCGCGCCGCCAGCGTTTTGTGCGTCCTGCGCTGATCGGAATCAACACCAATGTCTTGCCGCGCGACCATGACTGGCATGCCGGGAAAGGGAAAAATGGATAAGCCCAACGCCGAAGACGAGACCCTTCTGCGTCTCCGCCGCGAAATCGACGGGCTGGACCGGACAATCCTTGATGCGCTTGAAGCACGGGACAGGCTGGTGCGCGAGGTCGGGGCCGCCAAATCCAGCAGGAGAATTTTTCGGGCCGGGCGTGAGGCAGACCTGATCAGGAACCTCATCCAGTCCAGCGGTCTTGATCCTTTCACCATCGAAGTGATCTGGCGCCAGATCATTGCCGCCAGTCTCAACCGGCAGGCGCCGCTGACCATCGCGGTGACCGCGCGCGCCGAACAGATTGAAGTGGCGCGCTTCCGTTTCGGCGCCGCCCGATACAGGACCTGCAGCACGGCGGCGGATGTGCTCAATGCCGTGGCTTCCGGCGACGCGGATCTCGGCGTGCTGCCGCATTGGGCCCAATCTGGCTGGTGGCAGGATCTGGCCCGGATGCGGGATGCTGACCGCAAGGTCTATGTCTCCGCCATCACGCCGCTTGCCGACAGATCGGGACTTGAGGAAGGCGTGATCCTTGCGCCCTATCTGCCGGATCCTTCTGCCCGGGACATGACCCTGGTCCACACAGGTGGTGCGATCGCGGAAAAACCGGGTTATCATCCTGATCACCCCGGGTTACTTGGTATCTTCCAACAGCGCTGATTTTCTGCCATAGGTGTGGGCATGACGGAACTACAACCCAAAAAATCCATTCGTTCGCTGGTATCCTACCGGCCTGAAGTCGCTGCCATGCCGGAAGGCCGGATCATCCGGCTTTCGGTCAATGAAGGGGCGCTGGGGCCCTCGCCTGCCGCGGTCGCTGCGCTCAAGGAGATCGGCGACAGGCTGCATCGCTATCCGGAGCAGATCGACCGTGATCTGGTTGAGGCCATCGCCAGGGTGCACGATCTTGATCCGGAACGCATCCTGCCCAGCAACGGATCGGATGAACTCATCGGTCTTTTGACCACCGCCTATCTTGAAGATGAGGATGAGGCGATCTACACCCAATACGGCTTTCTTGTCTTCCCCCAGGCTATCCGGATTGCCGGCGGCGTGCCTGTTCGGGTCGATGATGATGACCTGACCGTCAGCATCGACAATATTCTCGCCGCCATCACCCCGCGTACGCGCATCATCTTTCTTGCCAATCCGAACAACCCCACCGGGACAATGATTGCCCGTGCCGAGGTTGAACGGCTGATCCGCAACGTGCCGAAATCGGTCATCGTCGTGCTCGACAGTGCTTATGCCGAATACAACGCCAAGGATGACCCGGATTACACCGATGGCGCGGCTTTTGTTGAGGCGCATGACAATGTGGTCATGCTGCGGACATTTTCCAAGATCTACGGGCTTGGCTCGCTCAGGCTGGGCTGGGGGTATTTTCCGCCGGCCATCCTCGGGGTTCTGGCGTCCATCCGGGGGCCGTTCAGCGTCAATACGGCGGCGGCGGTCGCTGGCCGCGCCGCCATGCTGGACCGGGATTTTGTTGCCTTGAGCTTTGCCCATAACAGCACCTGGATGCCGAGAATACAGGAATCCATCCGCCAGGCCGGGTTTGAACCGCTGCCAAGCCGGGCTAATTTCTTCCTGATCCGGTTTGCCTCCGATGCCGAAGCGGACGCCGCCCATGCCTTCATGCAGCAGCGCGGAATTCTGCTCCGCAAGATGGCCCCCTATGGCCTGCCCTCCTGCCTGCGCATGTCGCTTGGCAATGATGAGGAAATGGAGATCACCAGCGCGGCGTTCAAGGATTTTGCCCAGGCAAGGGCGATGTCGTCATGAGCAAGGGCGGGTTCAGGAAGATCGCCGTCATCGGCCTTGGTCTTATCGGCTCATCGCTGGTGCGGGTGGCGAGCGAGGCGAAACTTGCCGACGAGATAAAGGTTTATGACCGCAGCGATGAGGTTCGCGCCAAGGCCATCCAGCTCGGGCTTGGTGATACGCATGCCGCCACCGCGGCGGCGGCGGCAGAGGATGCCGATCTGGTGGTGCTGGCCGTGCCGGTTGGCGCCATGGGTGCGGTGGCCGAAGAGATCCGCCCAGCCCTCAAACCGGGTGCGGTGGTGATCGATACCGGCTCAACCAAAGGGTCGGTGATGCGCGACGTGAAACCCTTCCTGCCCGTGGAGACGTATTTCGTGCCCACCCACCCGATTGCCGGCACGGAATATTCCGGCCCCGAGGCGGGGTTCTCCGCGCTGTTCCGCGACAGGTACTGGATTGTCCTGCCCGAAGACAACCCGCCGGAAGTGGTGGAACGCATCCGCGCCTTCCTCACCGGGACAGGGGCGCTGGTCGAGGACATGACGGTGGAATATCACGATCGGGTGCTTGCCATCACCTCGCATCTGCCGCATCTGATCGCCTATACGATTGTCGGCACGGCGTTTGATTTCGAACAGCAGATCCGCAACGACGTGATCCGGTTTTCAGCCTCGGGTTTTCGGGATTTCACCCGAATCGCGGCATCAGACCCGGTGATGTGGCGTGATGTCTTCCTGAACAACAGCGATGCGGTGCTTGAAATGCTGGGGCGGTTCAACGAAGATCTTTCCTACCTGCAGCGTGCTATCCGGTGGAAGGAAGGCGACAAACTCGAAGAACTCTTCAGCCGGACACGCGAGATCCGCAACCGTATCAAGGATATCGGCCAGCTGGACTAGCCGACAAGGCTGGCAAGATACTTGCCGTATTCCCGGCAGACGGTCATGATCCGGGCGGGGTTACGCCACCACATGGTGCGGCCGTTTTCATCAATACCGAGCCCCGGGGTGCGGACCGCATGGGGAAGAACCTTGATCCCGGGCATGGCCCGGCGGAATTCGATCAGGGCACGCGGAATATGGAAATCCGAGGTGACAAGAAGGATTTCCCCGAGCCCGCGCGCTTCCGCCCAGGTTCTTGTCTCAATGGCGTTGCCCCTGGTATCCAGCGCCTCCGGGCCGAGATCAACGCAGCATTCGAACACCGCATCAATGCGGGCGTGATCCGTGCCCGTCTCCTTTGCAAGAAGACGGATATCGTCAAGCGACACACCTGAACCGGTGCCTGAAATAAGCATTCTCGCAGCTGAACCATTCAGCATCAGGGCGGTGCCGGCCTGGATGCGGCCGCCGCTGCCTGTGGCAACGACAATCCCCCGCCGTGATGCGGCATCTTCATTGATGGAGGAGTCGCGGGAAACTGAGCTAAAAAGAAACTCGGTATCCGGATTGCTGTTGCCGGTCATTCTGATCTGATGGGCAAATTGCTGCATCCCGGCCAGAAAACACCCTAGCAACACCACACTTGTTCCGGTTACAACCTTGGACATCAACATGGAAGCTATTCTACCGTAATCCTTTGCCTAAAGTCATGCGAACATCGTTGGTAGTATGGCAAACAGTTGATATAGTGGGAAAAGGGAGGATCACCAGTGCTGCTTGAATGCCCGAATTGCGAAACTGTTTTCAGAATCAACCCCGATGACCTGCCGGCCGCAGGGCGCAAGGTGCAGTGCTCGGTCTGCCGTACTGTCTGGCAGGCCGGGGGAGGCGGCAACCTGACCTCGCCCGCAGCTGAGCCGGCAGGAGAAGACGGGGCCGGCCGGACCATTCCAAAAGATCAGGAATCTGGGCCGGGCCAGATTCTGGGCAGGCTGATGATAGGTGTTGTTGTTCTGCTCATGCTTGGGGCTTTATCCGGAATTCTTCGTCAGCAGATCTCTGCCGGATTTCCGGCAACACGGCCGCTTTTTGAAATGGCCGGACTCACCATCACCCCGGATACGTCCTCTCTCCTGATCAGGGAGCTTGCCGGGGAACGACAGCGGGATACGATCCGGCTGACCGGAGAGGTGTTCAACAGAAGCCACCTGCCCGTTCATGCGCCGGTGTTTCTCCTGACCGTGACATCCGGGATCGGTGCTGTTCTCGTGCAGAAGGAATTCACGCTGGATGCCAGCAACATCAAGGGGAAAAAGGCGGCTTCCTTCACCGTGCAGATCCAGCTTGATCAGGATATTCCCGATACCGAAACCACCAATATTACCGTGGTGCCGCTGCCGAAACTTCCCCGGTAGAAGGTATTGCCGCCCCGCCGGGCCGGATTTGCCGCTATTAGAGGGTTGCTATTGCAGGGCCGTCGGGATCAGGTCCTGTGCCAGCAGATCCTCAACACGTTGCGGAACCGAAACGGGGTGCACCTCCCCGTCAAGGACGAGGAGTTCGGCCGCCGGTGGCCGCGTATTATACGCCGACCGCATCACCGCGCCATAAGCGCCTGCCGAGAAGACGGCGAGAAGATCACCCTTGTCAATGGCCGGCATCATCCGGTCCAGCCCGAGATAATCACCTGTTTCGCATACAGGCCCAACGATATCGGCCGCCCCGATGGGGGCGCCTTTGTCCGCCACCGTCTCAATCCGATGATAGGCTTCATAGAGAGTGGGGCGGATGAGGTCATTCATGGCGGCGTCAACAATGATGAACCGCTTGCCGGACGTGGATTTCGTATAGAGGGTTTCGGTCAGCAGAATACCTGCCTCGGCGGTGAGGAACCGGCCTGGCTCGAAGCCGAGATGATAAGGCTCATTGCCGAAAATCGACCGCACGAGGTGACCGAAAGCCTCGATATCCGCGGGCTCACCTGTCTTGTAGTCGATGCCGATGCCGCCACCAAGATCAAGCTGGGGCACTGGCAGATTTTCGGCCTCAAGTTGCCTTGCCATTTCAAGAAGCGTTGTCCAGGCTTCCCTGAACGGCTCCAGGGTCATGATCTGGGAGCCGATATGCACCGCCAGCCCGCCAGGTTCCATCACGCCGCTTTCAGCAATGCGGCGATAGAGGTCCGTGGCGGCCTCACGGCTGATCCCGAATTTGGTGTCGCTCTTGCCGGTTGAAATCTTGGCATGGGTGGAGGCGTCAACATCCGGGTTGATCCGAAGCGCAAGGCGGCTGCTTCTCCCCGAAGATCCGGCGAGAGCGAGGATCCGCATCACTTCGGCTTCGGACTCGGCGTTGATCTGGCCGATACCTGCCTCAAGGGCGGCGGTGATTTCCGCATCACTCTTGCCGACACCTGAAAAGATGATGGCTTCAGGCGCGATCCCTGCTTTCAGAGCCCGCTGCATCTCACCGCCCGAAACAATATCTGCCCCGGCGCCAAGCGAGCCCAGAAGACGAAGGATGGCAAGGTTGGAATTTGACTTCACCGCAAAATGCACCCGGCTTTTTGGCCCGGCAACAGCCTCGGCAAAACGGGTATAGGACTCGCGGATGGTTGCCGCCGAATAGATATAGAGCGGCGTTGGAAACCGTGCGGCGATATCCTCAAGCGGGATGCCGTCGACCGTAAGCGTGCCGTTGATGCGGGAAAATCCGGTCATGTCAGGATCACGAAGATGAAGAGACTTCGGAAGGCCGGTAAGGGTCACCGCGCTTGCCGCAGGAACTTGTTCCGGCCGCCAGCAACAGGCAGACGAGGGCTGTCAGAAACAGTCGGGCGAACCGGGTGGAGTGCAGGTGCAGCATGGATATCCTCCTCAAGATACAGTCTAGGCCGGGAAGGCTAAAACTCAACCTCTTTACGAAATGCCTCGATTGCCGCGCGAACCTGTTCCGGCGCGGTGCCGCCTTCGCTCATCCGGGAGGTGACGGAATGATCAACCCCGAGGATCGGCAACACATCTTCGGTGATCGAAGGCAGGACGGATTGCAACGCATCAAGACCCAGCTCATCAAGACGGCAGCCACGGCGTTCCGCCAGAGCGACGATCGCGCCCGTGGCGTGATGCGCTTCGCGGAAAGGCAGGCCCAGCACCCGCACCATCCAGTCCGCAAGATCCGTTGCGGTGGGAAAGCCTGCATTGAGGGCATCGCGCATCGCTTCGGGCCTGAAGGTCAGATCCCGCATCATGCCGGTGGTGGCGGCAAGGGCAATCAGGAGATGTTCGGCGGCATCGAAGACAGGCTCCTTGTCTTCCTGCAGATCCTTGCCGTAGGTCATGGGCAGGCCCTTGAGGATGGTAAGGAGCGTGATCAGGCTGCCGGTGATCCGGCCGGGCTTGGCCCGCACGAGTTCAGCCGCGTCCGGGTTGCGCTTCTGCGGCATGATCGATGAGCCGGTGGAAAACCCGTCCGACAGGGTGATGAAACCAAACCGGTCCGATGACCACAGCACCAGTTCTTCGGCGAGACGGGACAGATGCACCGAAGCAAGGGCGGCGGCGGCAAGAAACTCAACGGCAAAATCCCGATCCGACACCGCGTCCATGGAATTCCGCATCGGCCGGTCAAACCCGAGGGCTTTCGCCGTCATCCGGCGATCGACGGGAAAGGAGGTGCCGGCCAGCGCCGCCGCCCCGAGCGGGGATTCGTTCAGCCGCCGCCGGGCATCGGAAAAGCGGCCACGATCACGTTCCAGCATTTCCACATACGCCATGAGGTGATGCCCGACGGTGACGGGCTGGGCTGTCTGCAGATGGGTATATCCCGGCATGACGGTTCCGGCATGCGTTTCGGCCTGATCAAGCAGAGCCTGCTGAAGATCCGCTATGGCGTCGAGGATGCGGTCAATCGCGTCCCGCACCCAGAGCCGCAGATCGGTTGCCACCTGATCGTTTCGCGACCGCGCGGTATGAAGCCGTTTGGCGGCGTCACCGATCAGTTCGACCAGCCGGGTTTCGACATTCATATGGATATCTTCAAGGGCGGGGGAGAAAACGAATTCCCCGGCCTCGATTTCCTTGAGGATCGTATCAAGACCGGTGCTGATCGCTTCGGCATCGGCGGCGCTGATGATCCCCTGATGGGCCAGCATTGCCGCATGAGCTTTCGAGCCCGCGATATCCTGGCGATACAGCGCCTTGTCAAAAGAGATGGATGCATTGATGCGTTCCATGACCGAAGAGACACCGCCTTCGAACCGGCCACCCCAGATCGAGTTTGTCTTTGTGGTATTGTCTTTTTCCGACATCTGCTATGCTCCGGCTATGACCTTCTGCCCGGCCGCTATCACTTCCCGCCGCCAGTTCCTGGCGATGCTTGCCGCCACATCTGGTGCGGCTGTTATGCCCGACACGGCCCTTGCTGCCTTGGATACAATGAAACCCCTTGCTCTGCCAAGCCCGAATACGGCAATCGAGTTTCACGACGGCACAAGTCGCCGGCTTGCCGATTTCGCGCCGACGCCACTGCTGGTCAATTTCTGGGCCAGCTGGTGCCCGCCATGTGTCCATGAGCTGCCGTCGCTGATGGTGCTTGATCAGGCACTGCGCGAGGAAGGCATGGCGGTGCTGCTGATCGGCCTTGACCGCAAGGGGCGGAAGTTTGGCCAGGCCTTTCTTGAAGATCGCGGTATCACGATCGGCAATTCGGCGTTCGATCCGCCCGGCGAGCTTGCCCGGGCGCTTTCCATCCGCGTGATGCCCACCAGTTTTCTGATATCCTCCACCGGGGTGATCCGCGGCAAGGTCGAAGGCCCGCTTGACTGGGGCAGGCGTGAGGTGATTTCCGCTGTCTCGGAAATCTTGCGGGGATAAAAAACCCCTGCGCCTGGCAGGGGTTTTTCGCTTGATGAAAGGCTGGTCTAGTTCAACTGGCTTTCGAGTTCCGGCACCGCGGTGAAGAGATCATCGACAAGCCCGTAATCGGCAACCTGGAAAATCGGTGCTTCCTCATCCTTGTTGATGGCGACGATGACCTTGCTGTCCTTCATGCCGGCGAGGTGCTGAATCGCACCTGAAATTCCAACCGCGACATAGAGGTCCGGCGCGACCACCTTGCCGGTCTGGCCGACCTGGTAATCGTTGGGCACGAAGCCCGCATCAACCGCGGCGCGGGAAGCCCCGACCGCGGCACCAAGTTTGTCGGCAACCTTTTCAAGCATGGCAAAGTTTGACCCATCCTGCATGCCGCGGCCACCGGAGATGACGATCCTGGCGGATGTCAGTTCCGGCCGGTCTGATGAAGACAATTCGGATTTCACGAAACTTGTCTTGCCCGCATCACCGGTTGCGCTGACAGCCTCGATGCCGGCGCTGCCGCCTTCGGCCGAGGCCGCTTCAAAGGCCGTGGTGCGTACCGTGATGACCTTGAGCGATTCACCCGATGTGACCGTGGCAAGCGCGTTGCCGGCATAGATCGGCCGCTGGAAGGTGCTGGCATCATCCACCCGGATGATGTCGGAGATCTGGGCAACATCCTTGAGGGCGGCAACACCCGGCAGGATATTCTTGCCGTAGGTGGTGGCTGGCGCCATCAGGTGGCTGTAGCCATCGATCATGCCGAGAATGAGCGGGATGATGTTTTCGGCAACACCGTTTTCATATTCGGCGCTGTCGGCCACCAGAACCTTGGCGACACCCGCCACGTTGGCGGCGGCATCCCCGACCGCAGCGCAGCCACTGCCGGCAACGAGAACATGAATGTCACCACCCACGGCACTGGCGGCAGAGATGGTATTCAAGGTTGCCGGGTTCAACTCGGCGTTGTTGTGTTCTGCTAGTACAAGAATAGACATCGCTTTTCCCCTTAGATGACCTTGGCTTCGTTTTTCAGTTTTTCCACCAGTTCACCGACGGATCCGACGGTGATCCCGGCTTTGCGGGCGGGCGGCTCTTCGACCTTGACGGTGGTGAGGCGCGGGCTTGCATCGACCCCGAGGTCATCGAGGCTGATCTGGTCCAGCGGCTTTTTCTTGGCCTTCATGATATTCGGCAAGGAGGCGTAACGCGGCTCATTAAGACGCAGATCAACGGTGATGACCGCGGGCAGGGACGAGGAGATATGCTCAAGCCCGCCATCGACTTCACGGATGACTTTCAGCATATTTCCGTCGATCTCAACACCGGAGGCAAAGGTCGCCTGCGGCCAGCCCAGAAGAGCGGAGAGCATCTGTCCGGTCTGGTTGCTGTCATCATCGATCGCCTGCTTGCCGAGAATGACCAGGCCAGGCTCTTCGCGTTCCACCAGCGCTTTCAGCACCTTGGCGATGGCCAGCGGTTCGGTTTCATGAGCGGCCGGGACATGGATGCCGCGGTCAGCGCCCATGGCAAGGGCGGTGCGGATGGTCTCCTGCGACTGATCCGGGCCGATGGATACGGCAATCACCTCAGATGCCGTGCCGGCTTCCTTGAGGCGGATCGCCTGTTCAACGGCAATTTCGTCAAAAGGATTCATGGCCATTTTGACATTGGCCAGTTCCACGCCGGTCTGATCGGCCTTGACCCGGACCTTGACGTTGTAATCAATAACCCGTTTTACTGGTACTAGGATTTTCATCAGCGGTTACTCCTTTCGCTGTAAAATTCATTGCCTCAGGCGTTCAGGCCCGGTTTCCACAGGACATCGCTTCCATCCTGCTTGTTGATATACCGGGCGAGAACAAAAAGATGATCTGACAAACGGTTGATAAACTGCATGGCAGGTTCCCCCACCGCTTCCTGTGTTGCCAGCAGTGTCATTTCACGCTCGGCCCGGCGCGTCTGCGCCCGGGCCAGATGGATATGGGCCGCCGCCGGGCTGCCCCCTGGCAGAACAAAGGAATTGAGTGGCTCGAGTTCGGCGTTCATGGCGTCGATCTCGCTTTCCAGCCGCTTGACCTGGCTCTCGCTGATGCGGAGGTCGTGCTTGCCGGGGGTGTCGGTGATCGGGGTGGCGAGATCCGCCCCGAGATCAAAGAGATCGTTCTGGATCCGCGCCAGCATGTCGTCAAAGCGCCGGTCTTCAAGCGCGCCGGTGTGAAGCCGGCATATTCCAAGGATGGAATTGACCTCATCCACCGCACCGAAGGCCGATGGCCGAAGCGAATGCTTGGAGACACGATGCCCGTTGACCAGACTCGTTTCCCCATCATCACCAGTGCGGGTGTAGATTTTATTCAGTTTGACCATAATTCCTGAATACCTCTTGACTGGATATCTGCTGGCTGGTTTCCACTGGGCTTCAGTCGCCTGTTCCAAGCAGCAGGAGCACCACGAAAATCACCAGCGCGATCGCCTGAAGCACGACACGCCAGCGCATGATCGTGTTGGACCAGCGCACGTTGTATTCCCCGCCGCGTGCCATGGTGCCTATGCCCCAGAACAGCACCCCAAGAACGGAGAGCATCGCGATGATCAGGAGAATGTACTGCCAGGCCATTGGCATGTCCTCTTCTTGTATGACTTGTTATCATAGGCCGTCTATGTTCACATGAAGCGGCGTAAATTGTCGCATCGTGCTGTCTTCTTAGCCTATTGACGCCGGAACTTCAACGCCGCGCCGCCGTGCCGCCGAGACCATCGTGTTGCGCAGAAGACAGGCGATGGTCATCGGGCCGACGCCGCCGGGCACCGGGGTGATGGCGCCGGCCTTTGCCGTGGCCGTCCCAAACTCGACATCACCGGTTAGGCGATGCTTGCCCTCGCCACGTTCCGGGGCGGGAACCCGGTTGATGCCCACATCGATGACCACCGCGCCGTCGCCGATCCAGTCACCGGTGATCATTTCCGGTCGGCCTACCGCCGCCACCACGATATCGGCCGCGCGGCAGATATCGGGCAGATTCTTTGTCCGGGAATGGGCTATCGTCACCGTGCAGCTTTCCGCCAGCAGCAACTGGGCCATGGGTTTGCCGACGATATTCGAGCGGCCAACAACCACCGCAGACCTGCCGCTGAGCTCGCCGCCGAAATGATCCCTGAGGAGCATCAGGCAGCCATAGGGCGTGCAGGGAACATGCGAAGGAAGCCCCACCGAAAGGCGGCCGACATTGATGACGTGGAAGCCATCGACATCCTTGTCGGGATCAATCGCGTTGATCACGGCATCGGCATTGATCTGGCGGGGCAAAGGCAACTGGACAAGGATACCGTCAATCTCGTCGTCCTGATTGAGGGAATGGATAAGTTCAAGCAGTTCTTCCTGGCTGGTGGAGGCATCGAGGCGGTGTTCGATCGAGCGCATGCCGGAGGCTTCGGTTGTTCTGATCTTGTTGCGCACATAAACCTGACTGGCCGGATCCTCGCCAACCAGCACCACGGCCAATCCGGGCCGGGGATGACCGGCGGACGTGAAATCGGCCACCGCTTCAGCGATGCGTCCGGTCAGTTTTTCGGCGAAAGCCTTGCCGTCAATGATTTTAGCGCTACTCATCTTCAACTCCATCAAGGTTTAAAGCATAGTCCTCAAAGATCGGCCGCCGGTCTTTTCTTGATCGCCGCTTATTGCGTTCGATGCGACATCCTGAAGGCCCATCCCCGCTCAGGTCAGGAGAGAGATAAGGGCCGACCGGATCAGCGGGGCGATCAGAAACTCGACCACGATCAGCGCAACAACAGGCGAGAGATCAAGCCCGCCCAGATTTGGAATAAGCCGATACTGCCAGCGGCGGATCGGCTCAAGGATCGGGTCATGCAACGCCGACAGGGCCTGCATGATCATGCGAACGAAAGGCTGATAGGGATTGATGATGCGGAAGGCGATCAGCCAGCTTGAAAGTACATATGCCAGCATCGTCCAGACATAGAGACTGACCAGCAGATTGACCAGATTGAGAAGGTTGATAATCATCTGTCACGCCATCGATTAAAAGAGGCCTGATCATAAACTCGCCCCGGCGTGATGTATAGGCCCAAATCAAGGCCGGATTGCCGGATTGAATGAGGCCGGCGGCTTGACCTTTGGCAGATCCGCGCAATTTAAAGAAGTGCTTTTTGTTCAAAAGGAGAAGGGGGCTTTCGATGCCGCGTTTCATCTTGATTTTCATCGCCGTCTTGATGCTGACCATGGAGGTCAGGGCGGCTCAAGACCTCATCACGCCGGACCCGTCCATCACGCCGGATCAGGTGGTGGCGATCCAGCTTCTTGCCCTCAAGGAGAACGACACCCCCGAGCCGGATCACGGTATCCGGCAGACCTGGGCTTTTGCGCATCCCGCAAACAGGGTGGTGACCGGCCCGCTCCCCAGATTTGCCTCCATGATCAAAGGCGCCAACTACAGGGATCTGATCAATCACCGCAGCCATACGATCACGCTCAAATACAAGACCGAAGACCGGGCGCAGTTCGACGTGCTGATGGAAGATGAAAAAGGCCGGGTGCTATCGTTTATCTGGGTGGTCAAGAAAGCCCGGCAAGCCCCTTTTGACAACTGCTGGATGACCTCGGCAGTTACTGCCCCGACCCTTGCGGGTCAGGGCAGTTGATCGTATCGCCTGGCAAAAGGGGGAGGAAAAGCCAGAGCGATTGATATGTCCGGTGATGTTCATCACCAGACAGGCACCCCTTGATCAAGCGGCGGTCTTGCCTTCGTTCTTGACAAAGTCACGGGCAAAGCGCCGGATGTCGACACGGTTGACGCCAATGTCTTCAAGGGTACGATCATCGAGCTGTTCAAGCGAGCTCACGATGCCGCTGATCTTGATCCAGTGATAGATGTTCACAGCAAAGCTCATGGGCTTGATCTTGCTGGCATTGTCGTTGGACGCAACCAGCGAACGGTTGAGGATGTTCTTGGCCATTTTTGGCTCCTGAATTCAATGTTGATGAGAATGTATATGGCCCCTATACGCCCGTTTTTCACGGTGAAAAAGATCGAAAATACGGGTGCAGGAAAGGGGTTGGGGAGGCGAGCAAGAAAGCGATGTTTTAAAGAGGTTTTTGGAATTTTTAGTACGTTTGTGACCTGCTCTGCGCAACAGGATTGCGCGGCGGCCTCATGCCTGCGTCACCCCGCCACAGCAGCGTGAGCCTCGCTTTCGCTCTTGTGTTACGCAATATCTTGTGGCCGGGCATCAGGCTTTGGACGCTTCCCTCTGGACATGCGAATCAATCCCCTTAGATCAAGGATGCGACCCCGGGTGCAAGATGAACAGAGGAAATCATGCCCATCCGTATTGAACCGCCCATTCGTATCGAACCGAAGGAATTTCATTCCCGCGAGGCACTGGCTGATCATGTCGCGGCGATTACGCCTGGCATCACCCGGACGCAAACAAGCCCGATTGCAGGACATCAGATGGTGCTGAAGGCGCGGCTTGATGCGCTTGATCCGGCAGGATATGGCCGCAGCCGAAATTTTTTTGATGGCAAGGTCAGCCGTCTTTCCTGTTTTATCCGGCATGGCATGATATCGCTCAACCAGGTGCGCAACCTCGCGCTTGACCGGGTCGGCAAGCCGGATGAGGCGGAAAAGTTCATTCAGGAACTCGCCTGGCGGGATTACTGGCGCCGCGTCCAGCAGGCGCATCCTGACTGGATCTGGCATGATGTCGAAGCCTATAAAACCGGCTATACCCCTGCCGATTATGCCGATCATCTCGATGACGATATCCGGGAGGGACGGAGCGGGGTTGCGGCGATTGATGATATCATCACGCTGTTGAAAACCACGGGCTATATCCACAACCATGCGCGCATGTATCTGGCCGCCTATATCGTGCATTGGCGGCGGATCAAATGGCAGGCTGGCGCCCGGTTCATGCTGGAATATCTCCTGGATGCGGATATGGCCTCGAACAATCTCTCCTGGCAATGGATCGCCAGCACCTTTTCCCGCAAGCCCTATATTTTCAACCTTGAGAACATGCGCAGATACGCCGGCAACCAGATCAATACAAGCGAGGATCAGAACAGGCCGCTTGACGCCAGTTATGATGAGTTGACGGCGCGGCTCTTCCCGCATATCGGGGAGGCGGAAGATGCCTGATATCAGGTGGATACATGATGAGGCTTTGCGGGCCGATCACCCGGTTTTCACCAATGGGGATGAGGATTGCCGCTCGGTCTTTATCTGGGATGAGGCCTATTTCAAGGCCATGCATTATGGATTTGCGCGTCTTGTCTTTGTCTATGAGGCGTTAGGCGAGTTGCCGGTGGATATCGTCAAAGGGGATACGGTCACCATCCTGACGGAACTCGCCACAGAGAATGGCCGGATCATCACCGCTGATACCCCGAGCCGGGAGCTGCTCCGGCGGATCGAGGCACTGCGGCAGATCATGCCGGTGAAACTTGTTCGTGAGGAGGATTTCGTCCGGTTCAATTCCCCGCCGGATCTGCGGCGGTTTTTCCGCTACTGGAACAAGGCCCGCAAATCTGCCATGCAATTTGGCGGCGGTATGCCAGACCTTTTTGACTGATCAGTGATTTCGAGGTGCAAGATGACCAGTTCCACCATGCCAAGATGCGCCATCATCGGTGCCGGTCTAGCCGGGGTTACATTGGCCCGGAGCCTTGAAGGGCTGGCCCGGGTCCGGATCTTCGAGAAATCACGGGGCCTCGGCGGGCGTATGTCCACCCGACGTCACGACGTCTTCACCTTCGATCATGGGGCGCAGTATTTCACGGTGAAGGGAGAAGGTTTTCGCAAATTCCTTGAGCCGTATTTCCGTGATGGCACGGTCCGGCCTTGGCAGACAAGATTTGTCAGGATGGATGCGGATGGAAATCTTTCAGATCGCGCGATGACGTCAACGCCGTGGGTGGCCTGCCCGGGGATGACCGGTCTTGTCAAGGCCATGGCATCAAGGCTGGACTGCCGGCATGAAATCACCATAAGCCGTATCAGAAAAAAAGGCGGCTTGTGGCAGTTGCTTGATGCAGAAGGGATGGTGCAAGGGGAGGCGGAATGGGTGATAACGGCCATCCCGGCACGGCAGGCAAGCGGCCTCCTGCCAGAGGAATTTCAAGGCAGATCCGCGCTTGAGCAAGTCCGGATGCTGGGATGTTTCAGCCTGATGCTGGGGTTTGAAACGCCGCTGCCGCTGGATTTTGGTGCCTGCTTTGTTGAAGACCAGCCGGTTGGATTTATGGCCGAGAACGGGACCAAACCTGGTGGCGAGCCTATGGGTTCGCTCACGGTTCAGGCCAGAAACGCCTGGGCGGAAGACATGCTGGAGGCACCGGAGGAAGCGGCTGCGATCATGGCGGAATGGCTAAAGGAAAGGGTTGATATCCGGGTCAAGGATGCCGCCTGCAAGCGGTTTCACCGCTGGCGCTATGCCAGCGTCGACACACCGCTTGGTGCTGCATTTCTTCTGGATGAAGATCTTGGTCTTGGGGCCATCGGGGACTGGTGCATCCGGGGGCGGGTTGAATCCGCCTATGACAGTGCCGCCGCTCTCGGCGCAAGGATGAAAGAGATGCTGGACTGATGAGATCAAGGGGTATCAGTCGGTGATTTTCTCTGGCGCCGGATGATATCTCGAGCCGGTTTTCCTGCAGCGTTCGGAGCAGAAGCGGATATGTTCCCAGTCGCGCGCCCATTTCCGTCGCCAGGTGAAATCCAGCCCACAGGCAAGGCAGGTTTTACGGGGCAGATCCGCCTTTTTGCGCATTTTTGCCATGGGAGACAAGCTCTTGCTGTTGACCGGCCGGGGAGGCATCCTATGATGATAGACCTAACCTTAATCACGAACGGATCAAGACCATGAAATCAGCAAAGGATTTTCTTGCCGAAGCCAATGCGGTCGTGCCCCGCATCTCCGGCGAGGAGGCGATGGGCCATTACGGCAAGGATGAATCTGTCTTTATCGATGTCCGGGACAGCCAGGATATCGCCAAGACAGGAACGATCAGGGGAGCGCTGCGTATCCCCCGCGGGTTCATCGAATTCGCCGCCGATGACACAACCCCCTTTCACCAGGAAGCGCTGAGCCGTGACAGGGAAATCTATCTTGTCTGTGCGGCTGGTGGCCAGGCGGCGCTCGCCGGCAAGACACTTGTCGATATGGGCTACAGCAAGGTGACGAATATCGGCGGTATCGGCGAGTGGAAAGAGGCCGGCGGCGCGATGGATGATGCCTGATGCATGTCGTTATCTTTGAATTCACGCCGCATGAAGGAGCTGCTACGGACCGGTATTTCGAACTTGCCGGAGACCTGAGATCGGAAATAGAAAAACAGCCCGGTTTCATCTCTGTTCAGCGATTTGAGCATGTGCAGGAAAAAGGGCGTTTCGTCAGCATTTCCACCTGGGAAAGCGAGGCGGCTATCCGTGACTGGAAAGCCAATCTCACCCACCAGAAGGCCCAGAACGAGGGCAAGACAACACTGTTCAAGGACTACCGGATCCGGGTTGCGGAAGTCATTCGGGACTATACCCTCAAGGATTAAAAAAAACGGAGTGGCCTTAAGGCCACTCCGAGGTAGGGGAGGTTATACCCGGGATATGTGATGCTTTCCCCCAAAGTCAATATGAGGGGCGTGAAAAAACACGCATCATGTTGAAAGGGAAAAGTTTTCCACCCCAGATCAACGGCCCTGCCGGCGTTGCTGCCCCTGGATCAATGCCCGTGCGCCGCAAGCCGGTCACGGAGCCGGTAATACTCCATCGCCAGCGGCAGAAACCAGGGATTGCCGCTGTAGAAGGGAAGTGTTCGCATCGGCAAGGTGCTGAAAGCAGTTTCGGCATCCTGACCGAGAATCATGAAGGCGGATTTCTGGCCGAGCCATCTTGCCCAGACCGTGCCGGACCCGCAGAAACCCGTTGGATAGATAATGCCATCATGAACGGCAAGTTTCGGGAGTTGATCAAAGGGAAAGGCGACAAAACCGGACCAGTAATGTTCAATCGCGGCATCAGCCAGTTCCGGGAAGATCGCGGCCAGCCCCTGATGAAGCCTGGCCTGGGCCTGATCATCTGCCCGGTGCATGCGCCGCCCGCCAAGCAGGATGCGGCTGCCATCGGGTGAAGGTCGGTAATAATGCCCGAGCGCCTTGTTCTCACCAAACATGTTCAGTTTCGGCATCAGTGCCCGGACCTGATTGGCGCCGAGGTGTTCGGTTGCAATCATCTCCGAGATCACCGGCACAAGCCGGCGCCTGAGCCAGGGCTGTGCCTTGTCGGTATAGGCGTTGGTGGCTGAGATCACATGCTCAGCCTCAACCTCTCCCTTGTCGGTGGCAAGGGTGAAGGTGGTGTGCTGGCGCCGGATGCTCTTGATGGCCGTCCCGGTGAAGATCCTGACCCCGGCCTCAAGGGCAATTCTGGCCATTTCATGGAGCAGTTTCGCGGGATGGATGCCGCCGATATCCGGGCGCAGGATGCCGCCCTTGTACTGGTGGGTTGATATATGCTCACCGAGATCATCGGGCTTGAGGTAGCGTGCCGCGATACCATGGCGCTCTTCAAACCGGTCACGATCCTTGCGGATGGAATCAGGGGAAAAACTGCCGCTCAACCCGACAACACGCCCCGAGAGCTGATAGGCGCAATCAAGCCCTTCTTCGGCAACAAAACGATTGAGATCAGCGCGCGCGGCGACGGCTTCATCCTCGAAGGCCTGGGCTTTCTCCGGGCCAAACCTGCGCTTGAGCTCATCAAAGGAATACCGGATATTGCCGCTGGTGATGCCGCCATTGCGGGTTGAGGCGCCCTCCCCGATCAACCCTTTTTCAAAAAGAACGACATGCCTGCCTGCCCGCGCCAGGGTAAGCGCCGCGGAAAGCCCGGCAAAACCTGCCCCGATCACGGCAATTTCGGCACGGGATTGCCATGGCGTCTCCGGCGCTGATCCTGGCGGCGCGTCCTGCCACCAGTAACAGCCAGCATTTTCGGTTTCGGGCATGGGGTGGGTGTTCAAAAACCTGATCTTTCTTGCGCGCTATTCAACTGAGTCCGTTCCGTCCCGGATGGAAAATCATGCCAGAAACTTAATGGTGCAGGCAAGAGATAACCCGCACCGCGATGGTGGCGGCGCGGGTGTCGATATCGCGTGGGGCGAATGGCCTCAATTCACCAGATGGGTGTTCAGGAAATCGGTGAAAGCCTGCCATGATTTTCGGTCAGCCACTTCCTGATACCGGGGCGAGCCAAACACCGTGAAGGCGTGGGGCGCGCCGGAATAGACCCCGATCTCATAGGTCAGGCCGGCGGCTTCCAGCTCTTCGGCAAGTGCCGCGACATCTGCCATGGGGATGGATGTATCCGCGCCGCCATGGGCGATCAGCAGAGGCGGGGTATCGGGGCTGTATGACTGCCCTTGAGGTGTCTTGAGCCCGCCATGGAAGGTCGCGAAGCCGGCAATGTTTTCGGCCTCCATGGACCGGGCAAGTTCCAGCACCGCCGCGCCGCCGAAACAATAGCCCATGATGACGGCTTTTCTGCCGGTCTCGCCACGGGCGGCGTCAAGACCGCCGAGGATGAGCTGCCTCATGCGGGCCCGGTCCTGATAGAGTCTGCCCGCCTCCGCTTTCTTGGCGGCGGTTTCCACGGGCCGGTTCCCGGCACCGTAGAGATCAACGGCAAATGCCTCATATCCCATGGCCGCCAGCATGTCCGCGCGGCGAATTTCGTAATCGGTCAGGCCGTCCCAGTCATGGATGACCAGCACAAGGCCTCTGGATGGTGTCGAGGGGGCGGCGTGATATCCTTCAAAGGTTTCATCGCCGATTTTATAGGACTTGGGTTCCCCTGCAAATGCGGCGGCCGAGAAAAGGCAGATGAAACCAAGGATGAGCAAGTTCTTCATGGGTGTTCTCCGGGGAATGTTTACGAGATAGAAATATCCTGTTTTGCCGCAAAGGCAATCCGTGGAGAAAATCTGTCTTTAAGACCGGTTTCAAAGAAGCAGCCCCGATATCGCCGGGGGCCGGGAAATATTGCTTCCGTCCTTTGTCAAGGGTTGCCGGGATTCGGCAAATTTTTCAAAAAAGGCTTTCGCAAATCGCTTCACCTGGGCATCGAATAGGAGAAGGTTGACGGCCAGAAGCGATTTCTCCGCATTGGGCAGAACCGTGTAGCCGGCGGCAAAGATCATCTCGCCATCATCCGATGCTTTAAGCAGTAAACTTTCCTGATTCCATTGATTGATAAATTTCACGGCGCCGTCACGGCTTTTGCCAATCGATGCTTCCATGGTGAAGAGGCAGAAAGTCCGGTTTTCCCAGACATAGAAAACATTGCCGGTTTTGTTGGTGATCGCCCAGTAATTGCTGCCCAGATATTCGGCGCTGAAATTGATATCGGCGCTGGCGTCTTCAAGACTGGGGCAGATCGGGGAGGCATTGGCCCTGTCGGCAATGGCGACCAGAGCCAGCCAGCCGAGAAGCACGGCCAGCATTCCCCAAGTTATTTTCATCAGATATATCATCAGACCCTCCTTCTATCCTCGTTGTTATGGAGGTCCAATGCGACCAGCTTATGGCTGAAATACGTTTAGGATATGTCACCGGGTGATCACGGGATGCGAAAAAAAATTGTCGGGTGACAATTCAAATTGACTTGTCTCAACTTATATAGGCAATAGATTAAGTTGATTAATAACGGATGCCCCGATGGGAATCGTTTTTCTGGCTGTTTTCTTGATGACAATGATAGTTCAGCATTTCCGCCACCGCATGCTGGCGCTTGCCCTGCTCATGGGGCTTGGCCTGATCCTGCCGGCCGCAGCACAGACCCAGCGTGATACCCTTGTCGAGGTTGATGTCGCGGCCATGGAACATATCGCGCCGACCAGCCGCATCTATGCGCGGATTGTCACCCATCCTCCTGCCGCGGTGCTGGCATCAGTGGATGCCGTGATGACCATGGCGGATCTCAAGATCGGGAAGTTCGTCAAGAAAGGTGAGCTGATCGCAACGCAGGATGATCGTGATCTTCGTCTCAAACTGGAGCTTTATCGTCTCAACCTCGATATGATCAGCCAGCGGATCGCCCAGTTAAATGATCAGATCAGGCAGGAAAGCAGGGTGCGCGATCTGCTCGAAAAACAGGTGACGCTGCTGATGGGGCGGGCGGAACGGCTCAGCCAGCTCATGAGCAATCAGGTGATCAAGAGAGATCAGTTCGAGGCGGTTGAAATCCAGCTCCTCACGGCCCAAAGGCAATATGCCGAAAGCACGGGCCGGATCATGAAACTGGAAACAGATCTCAGCCTCGAGCAGATCAAGCGTCGGCAGACCGAGGTTGAGAAGGATGAAATCAGCGCAGATCTCAAGGAAACAGAAATCCGCGCCCCGGTGGCAGGCCAGCTGATCGAAGTGCCGGCATCCCGCCAGCGGTTCATGCGGGAAGGCGACGTGCTGGCCCGGATCCTGAGCGGCGATGATTACGAAATCGAAGCGGATATTCCTGTCGGGGTTCTCGCGTATCTCAGGGGGCGTGAGAATATTGCCGGCATGGACGCCGAAGGCCAGCCGGTCACCACCCGTTTCCGGGTTGAACTGCCGGAAGAAAACCAGAAAACGGCAACACGCCCGGTCCGTTTTGACATCACCTCCCCCCTGACTTCGGCCATGATGGCGGATGGTGCCCGGCTTCAGCTGGATATCCCGAAGGGATCACCGCGCCCCGCCATCACGGTGCCGGTGGATGCGATCATCTCCGATCAGGGTCAGGCGATTGTATTCGTGGCACAAGAAGGTGTGGCCAGCCGAAGGATTGTGCAGCTTGGTACGGCAACCGGTGCCCGGGTTGAAATCAGCGGCGGGCTTGCCGAAGGTGAGGCGGTCATCGTCAAGGGCAACGAGAACCTTCGCAATGGCGCCAAGATCAAGATCGTGAACGGCAAGTGAAACCTGATCCATCATGCAGCGACTGATCCAGTTTTCGATCCATAACCTGACGGCGGTCATCGCCCTGATGATCTTCATTCTGCTGTTCGGGCTGGTGGCGCTGTTCAATGTGCCGATCCAGATGAGCCCTGATATCGAAAAGCCCATCCTGCAGGTGCGTGTCGCCTGGCCCGGGGCTTCGCCCCAGGATGTGGATCGGGAAATCATCACCCGTCTTGAACGTGATCTTTCATCGCTCAACGGGGTGGAAAAGGCGGAGGCACGTTCCTTTGCCGGTCAGGCCAGGTTGTCGCTGACCTATGCTGTTACGCAGGATATGGACAAGGCGCTGACCACCCTGCTTTCGGAGCTTTCAAGCATCAGCGATCTTCCCGGTGAAGCAAAGCAGCCCACCGTGCGGACCTCGAATTCGGATGACAGCCCGATCGCGAGGGTTGCCCTTACCGCGCCCGGGAACGAACAGGGTGAGGCCGCCAAAGTCGATCTTGAAAACCTTGGCCGATTTCTCCAGACCAGCGTCATCGAGCCGCTGGTCCGGGTGCCGGGGATTGCCGAGGTCAGCACATTCGGCGGTGGCGACAAAGTCATGCGCATCACCGTTGATCTGGCCAAACTTGAAATCTATCGCCTTGATATGGCGGCGGTGCTCAACGCCCTGAGGCTGGCCACGGCCCAGCGATCGGTCGGGGATATCGAAGTCGGCAAGCGCAGCTACGCGATCCGGGTGGAAACGGAGAGTTTCACCCCCGAAATTGCCCGTGAAGTCATCATCCGCACCGGCCTTCAGAGCGATGGCGCAACAGAACCGGTGCGGCTTTCGGATATTGCCCGTATCGATATCGTGGGCGAGAAGCGTACCAGTTTCCGGCGGCTCAACGGCGATGATGCGGTGATCATCAATATCATCCGCGAGCAGGGCACAAACGTGGTCAAGACCATGGAGTTGCTGAAAGAGGTTATCGGCGAGATCAACAGGGATGTGCTGGAAGACCGGGGCATGCGCCTGAAACTTGTCTATGATGAGACGGTCTATATTTCCTCGGCCATTTCGCTTGTGCAGCAGAATATCTTTTTCGGCGGCTTTCTGGCCCTTGTGATCCTGCTCTTGTTTCTGCGGTCGGTAATGCCGACGGTGGTTATATTTCTTGCCATCCCGATATCGGTGATCGGCACGTTTGTCGCCATTTCCGGGCTTGGCTTGTCGATCAACGTGATCTCGCTTGCCGGGCTTGCCTTCGCGGTCGGCATGGTGGTTGATGCATCGATTGTCAGCCTTGAGAATATTTACCGGCTGCGGCAGGGCGGGATTGAGGCAAGGACAGCGGCGTATAACGGTGCCCGCCAGGTCTGGGCACCTATCCTTGGATCGGCCCTGACCACCGTGATCGTGTTTCTGCCCGTGGTGATCCTTAAAATTCCCGTGGGCCAGCTTTTCCGTGACATTGGCATTGCCATTTCGATCTCGGTACTGATTTCGGTGCTGATCTCGGTGACGATCATCCCGTCGATTGCGGCTGTTCTGCTGAACCGGCGGGAATATTCCACCAGCCCGTCATGGCGGTTGCCGATCATTGATGATATCGCCCGGGTGTTCCGGGCGATGGTGATTTTCTATGCGAGGAAAGTCACGGCATCGAGCCGCAGTGGCCTTCTGCTCTGCCTTGGTCTCCTGACCGGGGTATCCTTTGCGGCGGTGGCCCTGATGCCGCAACTCGATTACCTGCCGGATGGTAACGCCAATTTTGTTTTTGGCCGGATTTCCACGCCGCCGGGATATTCCATTACCGAAACACGCAAGATTGCACAGAAAATGGAAGATCATGCCCGCCCGCTCTGGCAGGATGATGTTGCCGCGGACGGACCGCCCAAGATTGACCGGTTTTTCTTTGTCGCCTATGGCGGCGGGGCTTTTGCCGGGGCCTCCACCGAAGATCCCGCACGAATCCTTGAGCTGCGCAAGGTGCTGACGGAACCGTTGCGCGGCATTCCGGGGGTTTCGGTCTTTGTGCAGCAGTCATCTCTTTTCGGCCGTTCTGTCGGCGGTTCCCGATCGATCGAGATCGACGTGATGGGCAATGGATTTGATACGATCCTGCCTGCTGTTGAACGCATCAATGCGGAACTGAGGAAAAAATTTCCCGGCAAGTCCGGCAACCAGATCCGGATCCGGCCGGGCCTTGATAACAATTCCACCCAGATCCGTATATCGCCGGACGTTCTGGCAATCTCGCAGGCGGGATTGAGTATTGCGGATTTCGCCAATGCGGTTGATGTCTTCAACGACGGGATTGTCATCGGCCAGGTGACGTATGACGGGGTGCTGATGGATCTGGATGTGACGGGAAGCAGCGTCGATACCATGACGTTCGAGCAGCTTGCCGAACTCCCCATCGTCACCCGCGAAGGTGAGATCCTCCGTCTTTCCAGTCTCGCGGAGATCAGTTTTGTCAATGCGCCGCAGGAGATCCGGCGGCTCGGCAGCCGGATGGTGATGACCATCATCCTTCGTCCCGAAGAAAGCCTGACTCTCGAAGACAGCATCCAGACCATCCAGAATGAGGTGCTGACCCCGCTTGCCGCTTCGTTCAGCGATGACCTCAGTATCGATGTCTCCGGCGCGGCAAGCGAGCTGAAAAACACCTGGGCGGCAATGCAGGCCAATGTGGCAACGGCACTGGTGGTGATCTATCTTCTGATGGCGGTTTTGCTGCGCAGTTTTGCCCTGCCCCTGATTATCCTGATGGTCGTGCCGGTGGCGGCGGCCGGCGGGCTGGCCGGGCTTGCCCTGCTTAACCTTTTTATCCGGCAGCCGCTTGATATGCTGACGATGCTGGGTTTCGTCATCCTCACCGGGGTGGTGGTCAACAACTCGATCCTGATGATCGAACAGACGGTGCTGCATATGCGAGAGGACGGGATGAGTATTGATGCGGCGATTGTCGAGGCAACGTCAAACCGGATCCGGCCGATCTTCATGTCGACGACAACCTCGCTTTTCGGGCTGTTGCCTCTGGTGATTTTCCCGGGTGCGGGATCCGAGCTCTACCGCGGGATCGGCGTGGTTGTTTTTGGCGGGCTGCTGCTTTCCACCTTCGCCACCCTGATCTTTATCCCGCCCATGCTTTCCGCGTTTCGAAAGTTTGTCTCCATGACCGTCGAAAGCGGCCGGTCCTGAGCATGAAATCACCCGCGCAGGAAGATTTTTTTACACAAAAAAGGAATATATCAATTTTATTTACTTTAGAATGAGTGTAAACTAAGCACATTCCTTTCACCGAAGAACTCTCTTCCATCATGGAGGCCGATATGAACGAACTTTCAAAATGCCCTGTTATGCATGGTGCGCTCACCAGCAACAAACAGACCGGCACATCCAACCAGGACTGGTGGCCCAACCAGCTCAATCTCAACATCCTTCGCCAGCATGACAGAAAGTCCAACCCCCTGGATGAAGGCTTTGACTATGCCGAGGCTTTCAAGAAACTGGACTTCAAGGCCCTGAAAAAGGACCTCCATGATCTGATGACCGATTCGCAGGACTGGTGGCCGGCGGATTACGGCCATTACGGACCGTTCTTCATCCGCATGACCTGGCATGCTGCCGGGACCTACCGGACCGGCGATGGCCGTGGCGGTGGCGGGACCGGGGCGCAGCGTTTCGCGCCGCTCAATTCCTGGCCGGATAACGGCAATCTTGATAAGGCCCGGCGCCTGCTCTGGCCGATCAAGCAGAAATACGGCAACAGCATTTCCTGGGCCGATCTGCTGATCCTGGCGGGGAATGTCGCCATCGAATCCATGGGCGGCAAGACCTTTGGCTTCGGGGGCGGCCGCGCCGATATCTGGCATCCGGAAGAGGATATCTATTGGGGTGTGGAAACCGACTGGCTTGGCGACAAGCGCTATGAAAGCACGCGCCAGTCGCTCGAAAATCCGCTTGCTGCCGTGCAGATGGGGCTGATCTATGTCAACCCGGAAGGCCCGAACGCCAACCCGGACCCGCTGCTGAGCGCGCAGGACATCCGCGAGACATTCGGCCGGATGGCGATGAATGATGAAGAAACCGTTGCTCTCGTGGCTGGCGGGCATACTTTCGGCAAGGCCCACGGTGCCGGCGATCCGGCCCATGTCGGCCCTGAACCCGAAGGTGCCGCAATCGAAGAGATGGGCTTTGGCTGGACCAGTTCCTACGCATCCGGCAAGGGACGCGACACCATCACCAGCGGGATCGAAGGCCCCTGGACGGCGAACCCGACCCGGTGGGACAACGGCTATTTCGATCTTCTTTTCAAATACGAATGGGCATTGACCAAGAGCCCGGCCGGGGCCCATATCTGGCATCCGGTCAATATCACCGAAGATGACATGGCACCTGAAGTCGATGATGCTTCGGTCAAGGTAACGCCGATGATGACCACCGCCGACATGGCCATGCGGATGGACCCGGACTACGAGAAGATCTCCCGCCGCTACCATGAGAATCCGGAAGAATTCGCCGATGCCTTCGCCCGTGCCTGGTTCAAGCTTCTGCACCGGGATATGGGGCCGAAATGCCGCTATCTCGGCCCGGAAGTTCCGGCGGAAGACCTCATCTGGCAGGACCCTGTTCCGGCTGGCAGCACCTCTTATGATGTTGATGCCGTCAAGGCAGCGATCAAGGCAAGCGGGCTGAGCGTCGGTGAGATGGTTGAAACCGCCTGGGCTTCGGCGTCGACTTTCCGCGGCTCGGACATGCGTGGCGGCGCCAATGGCGCGCGCATCCGCCTTGCTCCGCAGAAAGACTGGGAGGCCAACAAACCTGAACAGCTTGCCCGTGTTCTTGGTGTGCTCGAAGGCATTGCCAGCGAGCACGGCGCCAGCGTTGCCGACGTGATCGTCCTTGCCGGTGCGGTGGGGATCGAAAGCGCCGCCGATGTCAAGGTGCCGTTCCTGGCTGGCCGCGGTGATGCTTCGGCGGAGCAGACGGATGTCGATTCCTTCGCCGTGCTTGAGCCGATGGCCGATGGTTTCCGCAACTACCAGCAGAAAGCCTTCACCGTCAGCCCGGAAGAAATGCTGCTCGACAAGGCCCAGCTGCTTGGCCTGACCGCGGCCGAAATGACCGTGCTGGTCGGCGGGCTCCGGTCGCTCGGGATCAGCGCCGATGGCCATGGTGTCTGGGGCGAGAGCGGCAAGCTTTCGAATGCCTGGTTTGCCACCCTTCTTGACATGAATGTTGAATGGAAGCCAAAGGCCGACAACCTTTATGAGGCACGTGACCGCAAGACCGGTGAGGTGGTTCGCACCGCAACCCGTGTTGATCTTGTCTTCGGCTCGAACTCGCAGTTGCGGGCGATCGCCGAAGTCTATGCCCAGAATGACAACGCGGATAAATTCCTCCGCGACTTCGTTGCGGCATGGAACAAGGTGATGAACGCCGACCGGTTTGACGCCTAGATAAGCGTGCCGGAAAGAGAGGCCTGCCATCCGGCCTTTCCTCCAACGATTGGAAAAGAGACGCTTTCGAGCGTCTCTTTTTTGTTTTATGCTGGCCGGACAGGGTGTTTTAGTGAAGAACAGGGAAATGCCAGTGTCTTTTTTCAGGATCGAGTTTTCATGAACCAGCATCCCCTGCGCCAGACCCTTGCCGATGAGCTGCACACACGACCTTTCCATGATTTTGAGGGCTCGGGCAGATTTCTCCGTTTTATCTATCTTCACGATCGGGGGGAGGATGCAATCCTTGAACCTGTCAACCGGTGGCTTGAGGAGAAAGGCCGCAGCCCCATTCGGGAAAGCGAGAAATTCCGGCGTGAGATTTTTGACGCATTTACCCTCAGGGTTGAGCGGCATAGTGAATTTGTCACCATCGGCTTTGTCGTCACGAAGGAGAAATCAAGATCCGGGTTGCCGAAAGGGGCATTTGACCCTGCCGCTCATCCTGAACTGCCCCTTGATCTGATCGAGTCAATCGAGGCAGAAGTGTTTCATGCCATCTGGCTTGAAGTGGGGGCAAAGCCGCCCGCCGGGCTGACCCAGAGAAAAATCACCGATCTTCTTGACTGCCGAAGCGCGGCCTCAAGCCTGATCATGGATGGGATGGCGCAGGCGCATTTCAGTTTTGATATCGATGCGGAGGGATATTCCCGCGTCATGCTGTTCAACGCATCTATTGACGGCAACCGGATGGGGCGAATTGTCCAGCGGCTCGTTGAACTTGAAACCTACCGGATGCTGGCGCTGCTCGGGCTGCCGCTTGTCCGTGATTACAGCCCTGAACTCGGGCAGGTGGAAAAGGATCTGCAGCGACTGACCCATGCCATCAGCCAGCATATCTCCTCGGAAAAGGATGATGTGGGACGGCACCTGCCGGTGCTCTCCGGCCTGGCGGCACAGATCGAGAACCTTACCTCGGCAACATCTTTCAGGCTTTCGGCGACCAAGGCTTACCGTGATATCTTTCTCAGCAGGCTTGAAAGCATCAATGCCTCCCGCCTCGACGGGCATCAGGAAATTGACGGGTTTCTGGACCGCCGGATGATGCCGGCGATGCAGACCTGCGAAGCCTTCAGCACGCGGCTTGAAAGTCTTTCCAAACGTGTTGAACGCACCGGGGGGCTTCTGCAGACACATACCGAATTCATCATCCAGCATCAGAATACGAGTCTCTTGAAATCGATGAACAGCCGCGCATCCGCCCAGTTCCGGCTGCAGAAGACCGTCGAGGGACTTTCGGTCATTGCCGGGACATATTACGGGGTGGGGCTTGTTGGCATCATTGCGAAAATGCTGCCGCTGGAGAACTGGCATATCGGTCTTGACCTGATCAAGGCTGGCAGCACGCCCTTTGTGGCGCTGGCGATTTTCTGGATCATCCGCCGGGGCAGCACAGCTCTTGGCAAGGGCAGCGCACCAACCGAAACCTGAAGGCGGCTGGCAGAAATCTTTCCGCCTTGCAAGTCGGTTCAGCATATTGTCAATTCACGAAAAAGTGATTGAATTCAATAGCATTAGACCTTTTGAATAGGTGCCGCAGATGATACTTTCACCCACAATATGGATGGGTTGACGCATTCATTTTTCGGCGGGAATTCCCTCGGCGATGGGAGGATCGGACTTTTCCGGCACCAGGGTGCGGGTGATGCGTCTCTGTGCCCTCAAGAAGAAGAGTTTGATTGAGGAGATGCCGATGATGTCCCATCTCGATACCTATCTTGAAACCGATGCGGAGAAGATGCGCATCCTGCCGGCGCTCAGGGCGATTATCCGTGACGCGCGGGACGCACTCGGCGAGTTGCCCCGCTGGGAGCGGGGATTTCATATCTTCTGGCTGCTCGGGCCGTTCATCCTTCTCATTGAGCGCACACCAGCCGATATCTGGCTCAGTCTTCTGGCGCTGACTTTCGTGATGCGCTCCATTATCAAACGCGAAGGCGACTGGCTGAAGCCGTTCTGGGTCAGGGCCGGGTTTCTTTTCTGGATCTGGTGCATCATCGCCGGCGCGATTTCCGATCATCCTGTCTATTCGATGGGGGAGGCCTTCATCTGGTTCCGCTTCCCTCTCTTTGCCATGGCCACCGCCTTCTGGCTTGCGCGGGATAAGCGGCTTCTTTATGCGATGCTTCTTTCCACCGCGCTGGGGCTGGTTGCGATGTGCGGGATCCTGACGGCGGAAATCATTATTGTCGGCCAGCAGGGGGGCAGGCTCTCCTGGCCTTACGGCGATCTGGTGCCGGGGAATTACGTTGCCAAGGTTGGGCTTCCGGCCTTCACGATCATGGTGGCGCTGGCGGTCTCGGTGAGGGGCCGCATTGCGGCACTGTCGGGCATTATCGCGCTCTTTACGATGGTGATCTCGGTGATGACGGGTGAGCGGATCAATTTCCTGATCCGTGCCTGCGGCGGGATGCTGGCGGGGCTTGTGTGGAAGCCTAAGTGGGGGCGGTACCTCGGGCTTGTAGTTGCTGAGGTGCTGGCGGTGCTGGCGGTTTTTTCTGCCCTGCCGGAAATGGCGAGAAGATACACCGATGAATTTATTCAAGGCGCGACGGATTTTGAGACCAGCGGCTGGATACATGCGATAAACGGCGGCTTGGTGATCGCCCAGGATAATTCGGTTGCCGGTATTGGAACTGGTAATTTCAGGACTGTTGCGCCTGAAGCCCTCAAGGATGTGCCCTATACCCTGATCCAGCCCCATCCGCATAATTATTATGTGCAGATCCTCGCAGAGACAGGTATCATCGGTCTTGTTCTGGGCACGGTATTCCTCTGGTCCATCATCTGGACGTGCTTCCGGGCAAGTTTCAGGAACCGCGCCAATGTATTTGTTGCGACCGCATGGGTTATCCCTTTCGGGCTCTTCTGGCCCATCGCCACCAGCGCCGATTTCTTTGGCCAGTGGAACAACATCTTCATGTGGAGCGCGGTTGCACTTGCGGTGGCGGGATCGAAGCTGCCGCGGACGAAATAGCGGTGCAGGTCCCCGGCACCATCACCGGTAAAACTTCCATCCACCCATGGAAAACCGCCGCCATCATCCTGACCAGAGATGAAGAGCTGCATATCGAAAGAGCGATCCGGTCAGTTGAGGGCAGGGTTGATGTAATCTATGTCATCGACAGCCTGTCCGTTGACCGGACGGTTGCCATTGCACAAGCCTCGGGCGCGAAGGTGCTGGAACATGAATGGATATCCTACGCAGATCAGATGAACTGGGCCATTGCGCAACTGCCGGATGATATTGAATGGGTGCTGCGGCTTGATGCGGATGAGTATCTTTCAGGCGAGGTCGATTTCAAGGCGGAACGGGCGCGTCTTCTCGATGAGAACAGTGACATTCAGGGTATCCTGTGCCGCCGCTCAATGGTGTTCACGGGGACGCTCCTCAGATTTGGCGGCATGTATAAAAAACCTGTACTCAGGCTTTTCAGGAAGAACAATGCTATCTGTGATGCGCGTCTGGTGGACGAACATATCCATGTTGATGGTCCCGTGGCCAAAGCGAATATCCATATCATTGACGATAACCTGAAAGGGATCAGTTTCTGGATCGAGAAACACAACAGATACGCCGAACTTGAAGCGAGGCAGTATCTCAAAGAGCAAGCCTGCGTGCCAGCGCAAGCAACGGCCCCGGCCCGGGGGCACGCACCCTCTTTGCAGAAAAGAAAGCGCGGGCTTTATTATCGCCTGCCGCCGGCTTTCAGGCCATTTGCATATTTTTTCTATCGATATGTTCTGCTTGGGGGCTTTCTCGATGGATATGCCGGCTTCAGATATGGTTTTCTTCAGGCCTTCTGGTACCGGTTTCTTGTTGAGATCAGGATCCGCGAATACCGGTCAGAAAGACAGGATAAATAACCGCCACGCGAGTACATGGCCGGAGGTATGTTTTCACGAACGGGGTTTGCGAACGATATACCGGCCGATGACCAGGCTGTCCATATCAGTACGCATGAAGCAGGCAACCGCCTGTTCGGGCCGGTCCACGATGGGTTCGTTTTCATTGAAACTGGTGTTGAGCACCATGCCGACGCCGGTACGTTTCTTCAGGGCTGAAATCAGGCGGTAATATCGCGGGTTGCTCTCCGCATCGACGGTCTGGAGACGGCCTGTTCCATCCACATGGGTGACCGAGGGAATCTTTTCCTGCCATTCAGGCCTGACCCTGACCACATGCATCATGAAGGGCGAGTTGACCTGCTGGCAGAAATAGGTGCCTGTATCTTCTTTCAGCACGCTCGGAGCAAAAGGGCGGAAACTTTCCCGGCGCTTGATCTTCGCGTTGATGGTTGCCTTCATGTCCGGCAGGCAGGGATTGGCCAGGATCGATCTGTTGCCCAGCGCCCGCGGGCCCCATTCACTCCGGCCCTGATACCAGCCGGTGACATGCCCTGCCGCGATCAGGTCAGCGGTGGTGTTGACGAGCTCATCTTCACTGGCGCATTCGGTGATATCAAGATGTGTTTTCTCGATCGCCTTGCGGTGGTCCTGGTCGGAATATTCCGGCCCCCAGAAGGCGTGCTTCATGTGAAACCGCTCGGTCCGGCCGAGGGTGTTATGCCAGACCCAGAGTGCCGCCCCAAGGCAGGTGCCGTCATCGGATGCCGCCGCCTGAAGGTAAGGTGTGCTGAAGGCGGTCTCGCGAAGGATGCGCGCATTGGCAACGCCGTTCAGCGCGCACCCGCCAGCCATGACCAGTTGGCTACTGGGCACCTTTCTGTGCAATCGTTCAAGAAAGTGCAGAGCCGCTTCTTCAAAACGGACCTGCGTTGAGCGGGCCAGATCCTTTTCGCGCCGGGTCAGCTCACCACGTTGGGCAGGAGGGCCGAAGAGACGGGTCATCCTGCGGGTATAAAGCTGATCCATCACAAGCCTGCTGCTTTTGTCCACGGCGCCACTCTGGCCGCCGCCATGCATGCCGAAATATCCAGGTGCCAGCCGATACCAGCCATTTTCGGGAAGATGAAGGAGCTTTTCCATTTCTTCATGAAAACTGTCCTCGCCATAGGGGGCGAGCCCCATGACCTTGTATTCCTCGCCAAAGGCATCGAAGCCGATAAACTGACAGATGGCCGTGTAAAAGAAGCCTAGACTGTCGGGCAGAAGGACTCGGTCCATGATCCTGATGCGTGTCCCTTCACAGGCAGCCGCCATGGCCGAGGCGAAATCCCCCGAGGCATCATAGGAAAAACCAGCCGTCAGACTGTCAAAGGGTGAGCAATAATAGGAACTGGCAATATGGGCGAGGTGATGTTCGACCGGCACGGTTTCAAATCTGGCATCGGCGGGATCGGTGCCGCAAATCATGGCCAGTTCTGCGATGAGTGACCGTGTTTGCCTGGCTCTTGCAAAATGTTCCAGCGCAGAAGGGATGCCGGTCAGGGGATGTTTCAGCACATGGGCAATTTTTGAATGCCGGTTTGCAGATGTGTCCCGCGGGATGGCAACATGGGTTATGTCTTTCAGCCCCAGCCCGTTATCTTCAAGAAGCCAGCGGATCGCATGGGCAGGAAAGGCCGATGAATGCTTTTCACGCGGCCCCAGGCGTTCTTCGGCAACAGCGCCCGCAAGTTTGCCATCTATCAGAAGGCACGCCGCCGAGTCGGCGTGGAAGGCGTTTAATCCGAGAATAGCTGTCATGATTTGATTTCCTCAACGGCGCCGCTGCATTGCACCGTCTGATGATAGAAAGCCGCCATTGCCGTTGAGATGACCGAACGATCAAAGCAGGTTGCAACATGCTGCCGGGCTCTGGCGGTGAAAGACGAGGTTTTCCATTCTCTTGCCAGCAACATGCCGGCGGCAATGGACCGGGGTGACGTGCCGACAGGGATGGCGAGTTCGGCCCGCACAAGATCTTCCGCGGTTGCCACATATCGGCTCAAGACACAAGGAAGACCGGAGGAAAGCGCTTCGATCGCCGCCATGCCGAAACTTTCCGAAAACGAAGGCTGAACAAGCATATCGGATGAAGCAAAGACATCAGCTTTCCCGGGTCCGCTGACAAATCCAAGCCAGGTCACTTTCTTTTCAATTCCGAGGCGCCGTACCCGATCCTTGAGGCGGGCGGCATATTGAGGGCTGCCCTCCCCGCATACAAGAAGATGGAAATTTTCAAGACGGGGCATTGCCAGTGCCTCCAGCAGCCCCTCCAGATTTTTTATCGGATCAAGACGACCGATGAAAAGACAGATCGTGTCGGAAGATTTCACCGACGGCAGATGCCGGTATGCAGCAGGATCACCCTGCGGCACGGGCGTCGCCGCAAGCGGGATCATCTTCACTTTTGTTGTGATCGAGAGGTCGGCGAAATCGCGCTCTTCCCCCCGGCTGGTGAGGTGGATCGCGCTGGCCTGTTCGAGCAGCGCCTGTTCCATCAATCTGAAGGCGATGAATTTTCTGATCGGCTTGTGCCGCATCCCGTATCGGTTGGCCATCCCGTGGGGGGTAACGATATAGGGAATGCCGCGCTTTCTTGCGCATCGTCCGGCGAGGCTGTTGACATGGCTGAAGAGGCCGTGGATATGCACAAGGTCATAGCTGGCAACATTAGCCTTGAGCCATGGCGTCATATCAGGGGTAAAGGTATAGATATCCGACCGCTTGGGGAAATAATGCCGGCCGGCAATCCTTCGCGCCGCGGCATCGCGGGGAAGTCGCTGCCCCGGCCCGTCATCATCGGAAAGGGCCACATCGCAACTGATCCCGCGCTCGACCAGCCCGTCGATCATTTCCAGCACCGATGAGGTTGTGCCGCCATGTATCCCGGCAAGGGACGGGATGACATGCAGAACATGCAGATTTTTTCCGGTCATGATTTCCTTTCCGCAAAATGTTTCACCATCGCCTCGACACCGGCGGCAAAGATCTCGGGCCCGAAGTTTTCAGCCAATCTGCGTGATGCGTGCTCAGCTTCGCGCCAGGCATCATCACTCCAGGAGGCGAGCTCTTCGAGGTTCAGCAGAATCGCGCCGGTCTTGCCGGCCGGGTGGATCCGCGTATTCGTCAAGGTGGCCAGATCAGCCGCGGCGCCAATCCGGTCCGAAAGGACAAGCGCGCATCCGCTCAGCGCCGCTTCATGCACGACAAGCCCCCAGTGCTCCCTTGATGAGGGAAGAACAAGACAGCGGCTATGGCGCATGAGTTCGGCCAGCCCGGCAGGCTGAACAAAGCGGCGGCGTGAGATCTGCGGATGCGGCTTTATCCTGTCTTCAAGCGGGCCGGTGCCGCATAGAACAAGCTGCCAGTCGGGATGGGTTTCCGAAAACCGGCAAAACGCCTCAACAAGGCCGAGGACATTCTTCCTTTCGATGAACTGGCCTGCATAGATCAGGGTTTTCGGTCGTTGGCTTAAGGGGAGCCCGCCATGAAAAAGGGCAGGATCAGCCCCGTAGAGCCCGCCCCAGATCACGTCCTCGGCATAGCCGCATCGCCGCGCCAGCTGCCGTCCGGATTTCCCTGGCACGAAGATGCCGTCATAGCTGCGCCGCCGCATGATCCGGTGCCGCAGCGGGGTAAGGGCGCGCTCGCCAATGGAACAGGGCCAGTTATTGTCAGCCATGAGGATGACATGCCCGCCCCCTTGCCTGACCTGTTGCGCCAGTCTGTTGAATGCGGGTGTTGCATATCCTCCGGCAAAAAGAATATCCGGCATATCGAGTTCAAGCGAAGACCAGGACAGATCGTCTCTGTCCCCGTCAATCCACGTCACGGGCTGGCCAAGTGATTTCTCCACATCTTCGAGGGGGATGCCGGGGCGTGTCGCCACCACGGATATTGCCGCAAGGTTGCGGTCGATTGCGGCCCTGATGCAGCGGGATGCGTATTCCGGCAGGCCGGGCCAGGCAAAGGCGATTTTCCATTCATGCGCCATCTCTTTCATCCCCCGGTATAATGCTGATGGATGCGTGTTTTCACCCAGGCGTTGCGACAGGCGTATTGCGGCCGAAGCATGGGGGTATCGTGGTCAAGGGGCGGCCACTCCCCCGTGGTGCGGGCATGGAATCTGCGCAAGTGAGGGCTCATTTCACCTCCCTCTGCTTGTGGGCAGATGATGACAGGGAGCGAATATCCCTTGCCCATGCGCGGGTGATCTTGTGGCGCAGAATCTTGTCGTGCAAAATATAGGGAATGATTTCCGGTGTTCGCAGATATTTCTCGCACCGGGCCAGCAAGCCCAGATCACGGCCCGGAACATGTGACTTTCCCGGTCTCATTTTGTCGTGGATTCGCGCAAGATCACGGGCATATCTTTCCGCCATTTCGGGGCCGTAATGGCCACTTGAAATACTCGTGTCATGCATCCTGAATGCGGCTACCCGTGCCGTGCTGATGACGGGCTTTGCCCCCGCGATCGTGAGATCAACCAGCAGTTCATGATCCCAGCAGGTGTGATTGTCGGTGTTGAACCCGCCCACCTCTTCAACCAGCTCCCGCCGGATGATCATGCCTGGCTGAAACATTGATGATCCATGATTGACCAGCCCCTTTGGCGTATACCGGGACGAAAACATCCGCCGTCTTGGCTCGCCCCTGCCGTTGACAAGCCAGCCGCCGCATAAAAGGATTTCCGGAAAAGATGATGCGCTCAATAGAGAGAAAATTTTCTCCAAAGCGAAGGGCAGCAGAAAATCATCGGCATTGATGGTAATCAGATATCGGCCGGTGGCGGCCTGAAACCCGTTGTTGAGCCCATCCGCAGGGCCATTATCCGGCTCAAGGAGGATCGTGTCTATTTCCCCTGCATAACGTGAGATGATCTCACGGCTGCCATCGGTTGAACCTGGATCAACCACGATATATTCGAAACTGGCCCCCGTCTGGCCGAGCACGGATGTGATGCATTTCTCCAGATAGATTGCCTGGTTGAACGATATGGTGACGATGGAAAAATCAGGCATGAATTTCTATCTCCTCTATGGCTTCAGGGCGCGAATGGCCATAGTCAAATCATCCAGGCGGCCGAACCTTGCTACCAGAATAAAGGTGCCCACCGGCCCGATCAGATAAAGGACAATATCGACAAGAGGCAGTGTAGTTCTGGGGTGAAAAGCAGTTGCGCCCTTCATGATCCAGATCATGACAACACAAAAAGCCCAGGCAAGCGGCAGAACCGAAGACGTGAGGCCCGCGACGTTCTTCAGGACAAGAAAGACAGGCTGGTGGATTTTTGCGGCAGCCTTCCCGAAGAGATAAAACGAAGACAGAATAAAGCCGAGCATTACGGCGGCAAGGAACCCGCCAGCCCCGAAGGCGTGGCCAAGCATCAGCCCGCAACCTGCAATCATGCCCGCGCGGATGAGTTCAGCGATGAAGAGCGGCCTTGCCTGCCGCATCGCGACCAGCAGAAAATATCCGCTCGAAACCATGGAATTCACCAGCCATCCAGCCCCGAAGACAAGAAGAAGCACCGGAAAGAGCCGGGCGCCGGGAGCCTGAGCACTGGCCATGAAAAACACCCATTCCACCAGCGGAGCAAAGCTGAAGAGCAGGGCGAAGGCCAAGACCGAACCGCCGATGATGATCCGGGAAACATGATAGAATTCAGCGGTGATCCTGTCGTCTTCGGCGCCGTTCTTCTGACCGCAGATCCGGGCAAAATAGGTGATCACAACCTGACCTGTTGAAAGGATCAGCCCGCGCACCCCCTGGATCAGGCGCAACGCCAGTTCAAGCACGGCCACCGCCGGAAGCCCGGCATACTGGCCGATCAGGAATTTGATCAGGGGGTCGCTTGCGGACTGCACGGCGCTGACGGCCAGAAGCCTGGCGCCGAACCGGATGAGCGGATCAAGTTTTCGGCGGTCCCAGAACGTATGCCTGATTGGGCGGACAACATATCCAAAATAGATCATGGACCCGAAACCCAGCATCGCCGCGCCCTGGGCAATCTGGATATGGAAAATCGACACGAGGCCGCCTTCGGTGGGATAGACCGCCGTGCCGATGAGGAAAATAAGTGATCCCGAAATGCGCTGGATCGCCGAGAATACGGGGAGGCCGAAGCCGATAAAGGCCTGACGGAAATTGCCTGAACTCGCAATCAGCCAGTTGGCCATCACCAGAAGATGGAGATTTGCCCGGATAATCCCCTCCTGATCTTCGCCGAAGAGATAGGGGGATGCATGGAACAGCACCATGCCGGTTGCGGCCATCAGGATGAAATATCCTGCGGCCCCGGTCATGATGGCGGTGGAGGCATATGAGGCGGCGGCATCAGGCCTGCCGCGACCACGTTCTTCCCCCATGAAGCTGAGTAGACCTTTGGACCAGATATCCCCCACATGCGCATAGTTCAACATGGCCATAAGCAGGACCCATAATCCTGCCATATCGAGCCCGAACCGCCGGAACAGGACCATATAGGCAACCATCATCAGCAAGGTGCTGACGATATGCTCGGTCATGCTCACCCCGGCAGGAGAGATCAGCAACGCGCGGATGGTGCCGAGATACTGGCGGATACTCTTCATGACAATATGCCTCGGCCGGGATGATCATGACGGCCTTGGGGACCAGATCCATCGCCGGATTGCTGATATCGCCGTGCTATCAGGAACAGCGTCGCCAGCCCAAGGCTTAATTCCACCCGGTTCGGCCCGGGCGAAAACACCACATCCCACATCGTCGAAAGCGAGAGGAATATGGCCAGCGGGGTGAAAGGGTCTCGATAAAAGGATGCGGTTGCCAGCATCCGGATACAGAAGATCAGCACGAAGATCCAACTGATTGCAGCAAGGAAACCGGCATCGAGCCAGGCACCGAAAAGATGACTGTGGCTGGGCGATGAAACCATTTCATGTTTTTTTGAATATGTTTCGTTATAGGCGGATTTACTCCCGCCGGAAGCAAATCGGGCGTAGTTTTCGAAAACCTCGTCATCCACCATGCCTGACCCATATCCGGTCATCGGGTATTTGGAGATACCGACTATACTTGCCAGAACATCAGGTCGGGCGGCAGCAATCAGCCCATATTCGGTATTCATCTGGCCGATGACCTTTTGCGACATCCGCTCGGGGATCAGATCTTTTGAAAGAAGAGCGAAGAAAGTGAAGATGATGACAATAACGCCGACACCAGTAACCCTTGTAATGCGCCCCAATTTTCGCCAGGTGAATTCGGCCGGGTCGGATGAACCAACCCGGCGGCTGAAATAGACGAGCAGCAGGGTGATGAAGGTCACCAGCAGAAGATTCCGTGAGCCGAGGTGAAAATGGGCGAAGAGGACAAACCACGCACCGCCTGTAAAAAACATGCTGAAACGCGGCAAAAACGCTATCAGCACCAGGGGCAGAAGGGTGATCCCTTCCCCCAGCCCGACGAGCCATGGATTGCTATGAAAGTTATTGTTGGGAATTTGAAGGCCGAAAACCGTGACAACGGCAAATGAAATCGCAAACCCCGAGAGAGCGGCAAAGATGCGATGCTCGTTTTTTCCGGTCAGCCAGGTGATGATCAGAAAAACAACACTGAGGATGGAATAGGTTCCCACCTTTTTCAGCGTTGTGAGCATGATCCCATGATTAATGAAATCAAAGACGAGGTAGCAAAGAGCGGAAAAGAGAAACAGGCCGGCGAAGAACAGCTCATTTCTGCCTGCCGATCGCCAGACTTTTCTGAAATTAAGACCGCCCAAAACAAGCAGGAAAATTTCCGTCCAGCGCAACTGGCCGATCAGCCCAACACTTGGCCCGTAGGAGGCGAAGAGCAGAAATATAAACACCGGATGATGAATTAAAGATGTCTTTTTTTCAGTCTTATGGAGATTTCCAAGGGATGGGGTGCTCCCGGCCTGATCAGATCTTGTCTTTTTGGGGTATTTGTTCAATGTTCAATTCCCTGGAACGAAAAAACTGCGGGATCTTTGAGAAATTCTTTCCCAGCAAGGTGAAAATGCCGCCGACGTTGTTGCGCCGGATCGCGAAGTAGTCCTCCTTCATTTTTGTTATCAATTTCCTTGAACTCGTTCCGCCTGAACGCATTTTGTAAAAGGATTGAGGCAGATAGATCACCCGGCCATGTGTCCGGGAAAGAAAGCGGAGGATAAAGTCATAATCGGCTGAAACCTGGAAGCGTGTGTCAAAGCCTCCGAATTCTTGATAAACAGACTTGCGGATATACAGTGTCGGGTGGGGCGGCATCCAGCCACGCCTGAGATTGCCGGGGGCAAAATGACCTGACGTCCAGTGGCGGATAATCCGTTGCGGGTTGCGTCGTGAAACATAGTCAAGATCACTATAGACGCCGATAACGCGCCTGTCGGTGAAGGTATGGACAATTTTTCGGATGGCATCGGCGTCGGCGAGAAAATCATCGCTATGGACAATGCCGATGATATTACCTGTTGAAAGAGCTATCCCTTTGTTCAGGGCATCATAAATGCCGTGATCAGGATCGCTGACGATTTTCAGGCCTGAGGATGCGTGAGCTCTGATCACGTCAAGCGACCGGTCAGTTGACCGCCCGTCGATGATAATATGTTCGATATTATCATAGGTCTGGGCCTTGACGCTCATGATGGTCTCTTCGATTGTTTCCTCGGCGTTGAAGACAGGGGTGATGATGGAGACCTTTGGCGATGTCATCGGCATGCTAGGACCTTTTTTCCAGCCGCCATGGCGGGCTGGCCTTTCCTGCAATGCGAACAGTCAGCAATGAAAAAAGAACAAAGAGGCCAAGAGAGACGGCATCACCCAGAAAACGGGTGCCCATTCCCAGCCCCAGTCCAATGATTGAAATACCAATGGAGATCAGCAGGACCCCGGATGGAGACCAGCCCATGGACATGAGTTGATGATGAAAATGATACTGGTCGGGGACGAAAATATGCTGTCTTTTGCGGGCGCGCCGGAAAATCGTGTTGAATGTTTCAATGATCGGGATCGGGGCCAGCCACAAAACGATGGATGGGTCGATCGAGGATTGCTGATCATGGGCAAGAGCGATCAGAAGCCAGGAGACAAGAAACCCGATTGTCTGACTTCCGGCATCGCCCAGAAAAACCTTCCGCCCCGCTTCGGGGTGCAGATTGAAACTCAGATACATGAGAAGGGCGAGGATGAAAGAGGCAAGGTACAGATCCAGCCCTGCGATACTCCCGCCGCCAAGCAAAAATATCCCGGCAAGGGAAATGATGGATATGCTTCCGCAAAGCCCGTCAATACCGTCAACAAGATTGAAGGCGTTGGTCAATCCAATCACGGCGAATATGGTGAAGGGGATCGCGAATCCGCCCAGAAATACATCGCCGATCACGGGATAGGTGCCAAGCGAGACAATGCTCATCCCTGTGGACCAGATCACCCCGATTGAGGCGGTGATCTGTGCAAGGAGCCGCCAAGTCCAGGCCAGTGAAAATCGGTCATCGATCAGCCCGGCAATAAAGACGAGGCTGACCCATCCGGTGATATGAGCCAGAAATCCCGTAACTTCATGCCCAAGAGCAAGGGTCAGCAGCAGTGCTGAATAAATGCCGATACCGCCCACCAGCGGGATATCGCCGATATGTGATTTGCGACCGCCGGGTTTGTCAATCAATCCCCAGCGAGCGGCAAAATGCTTTGAAATTAAAATGGAGATATAACCAAAAGCCAGCGACAGCGTAATGATTGTAAATCCATCAAAAAGATAACCTTGTCCCAATATCTTTCACCATTCTAATGGCGAAAAACGTCACGGATCCGGGTAAAAAACTATCTTGAGGTAAACTGCTCTTGAATCGCGATATGCTTTTCGTACCAGTCAAATGTTCCTTTCATGTTGTTCCTGAGATTTCCTTTACACCCCCACCTCATTTTTGAAAATCACCTCACTATAAGTTGAAAAGGTTAAAAAATGATTTACGGCGGCCAGATTTATGGGAAGAGACCCTGAATAACCGCGTTAGGTGAAACGTTATTTTTCTGATCCATCTGACCTTTAGGGTCAGGAAATGGCGCGTTCGGTGCTTTGGGATGGCAAGAAATGCGTGGCCCATGCGTGGCCCACACCAAATCAGTTGCTGCATATCAACAAGAATGCACCCTCCCCGGATGAACGGGATTGTAGAAGTCAGGTGGATATGTGCCTGGGGGCCGGGAAGACCGGGTTTCTTGTCAGAACAAGGGGAGCGGGTATCAATACCTTATTGATTGATACGAATTTCATGCCGGAAATAATCGATGGTCTTTTCAAGCCCTTCTTCGAGCATCACTTTCGGCTCCCAGCCGAGTTTTTCACCGGCGAGGGAAATGTCTGGCTTTCGCTGGAGAGGGTCATCGGAAGGGAGAGGCTTGAGCACAATCTGGCTCCGGCTTTCGGGGATCTTCTCAAGAACAAGTTCGGCCAGCTCCCGGATGGAAAACTCCACCGGATTGCCGAGATTGACCGGGCCGATGAAATTCTCCGAATTATCCATCATCCGCCGCATCCCGAGAACAAGGTCATCGATGAACTGGAAACTTCTTGTCTGGGAGCCATCCCCATATATGGTAATATCCTGATGCGTCAGGGCCTGGACGATGAAATTTGAAACAACACGGCCATCATCAGGGTGCATTCTGGGGCCGTAGGTGTTGAAAATCCGAACCACCCTTATATCCAGATTGTTCTGCCTCATGTAATCAAAAAACAGTGTCTCCGCGCAGCGTTTGCCCTCATCATAGCAGGACCTGATACCGGTGGGATTGACATGCCCCCAATAGCTTTCCGGCTGGGGGTGGATTTCAGGGTCACCATAGACTTCGCTTGTGGATGCCTGAAGAATTCTGGCTTTGACGCGCTTGGCAAGGCCCAGCATGTTTATCGCGCCGATGACATTCGTCTTGGTGGTCTGGACCGGATCACGCTGATAATGAACAGGCGAAGCAGGACAGGCCAGATTGTAAATTTCATCAACTTCAACATAGAGAGGAAAATTCACATCATGGCGGATGAGCTCAAATCTCGGGTTATCCATGAGGCTGAAGATATTTTTCCGATCACAGCTATAGAAGTTGTCCACGCAGATGACATGGCATCCATCTTTCAGCAAGGCTTCGCAAAGATGCGAGCCGATAAACCCAGCCCCGCCGGTAACCAGAATTCGTTTTGTGCTGAAACTGTGCATCTTGAAGTGCCTTTTAAGAAGATCGTTTGGTTAACATAATCAAAAGAGCGAGAAAAAACCACTGAAACCCGGTTTGGAAAAATCGCGCCGTCATGGGGTTACCGGAGCCGGAAAAGACCGGCCGACAACATCGCCCCTGTTTTCATCAAGATATTTGGCGACAGGTGATAGATTGATGGGTAATCTACATGATAGATCTGGACAGATGGTCCCGGTTGATCTGTAATGGCTGGAGTTAATTTAGACCTAACAGGAAGGCAGATGCCAATAGACCATGCGCAAGGGCTCAATGGGTGTTGATGCACAAGCCTGGCGGGCAGGTCAAAGGAGAAAGCAATGAAAAAAACCCTTATGTCACTGGCCGCAACGGCCATGCTCGGTGTATCGGCGGCCCAGGCTGAAACCGTCAAAGTCGGCTATATGACCACCCTTTCCGGGGGGGCCGGTATCATCGGCAGCCAGATGCAGAATGCGGTCAATCTTGCCATGGATCATCTTGGCGGCAAGCTTGGCGGCATGGATGCCGAGATCATCTTCGTTGATGATCAGCGCAAGCCTGATGTGGCAAAGCAGCTGGCAAACCGGCTTATCAAATCCGACAAGGTTGATGTCGTGGCCGGGGTGATCTGGTCCAATCTCTTGATGGCGATCCACAAGCCGGTGACACGCGCGGATATATTGCTGATCAGTTCAAATGCCGGTCCATCGCCGGTAGCCGGATCAGACTGCCATGAAAATTTCTTCTCCATGTCCTGGCAGAATGACCAGACACCCGCTGCCATGGGGAAATACATGCAGGAAACCGGGGTCAAGTCCGTCTACCTGATCGCCCCGAACTATCAGGCCGGAAAGGACATGCTTTCAGGCTTCAAGAGCGAGTACAAGGGCGAGGTTGCCGGCGAAGTCTATACCAAGCTCGGGCAGACGGATTTTCAGGCAGAGCTTTCCGCGCTTCGTGCCGTCAAGCCTGAAGCGACGATGATCTTCCAGCCAGGCGGCATGGGCATCAACTTTATCAAGCAGTGGAAGCAGAGCGGGATGGACAGCGTTTCCAATTTCTATTCGGTCTTCACGGTCGACGCGGTCAGCCTGCCGGCGCTCAAGGATGGGGCCCTTGGTATCCGTTCTACCCAGACATGGTCCCCTGATCTCGATAACCCGATCAATACCAAGTTTGTGGCCGACTACAAGGCCGAGTTCGGCGGCTATCCCTCGTTCTATGCGGCCCAGGCCTATGACACGATTCTTGCGATCGATTACGCCATCCGCAAATCCGGCAGCAAAGAGACAAGCGCCATGCGGGCGGCACTCGCCGCTGGCGGGATTCCCTCGACGCGCGGGACGATCAACATGAACACCAATCACTTCCCGATCCAGAATATCTACCTGCGTGAAGTTGTCATGGATGAGGACGGGGTGGCAACAACCAAGGTGATCTCAACGGTGTTCGAGAATCATCAGGACGCCTATGCCAAGGATTGCAAATTCTAGGAAAGAACGCGTCTAGAACATGGGGCATTCGGGCTGAATTTTCCCCATGACAATATTTTCATGATGCCGGGGCTCATTTTCATGGCTCCGGCTCTTTTCTTTCGGAAGGTTTTCAGGGTATAGATGGCCGCCATGACACTGACCCTTTTTCTCGAACAGTTGTTCAACGGTCTTCAGGCCGGGGTGACGCTTTTCCTGATCGCCGCCGGACTGACCCTTATCCTCGGAATCATGGATTTCGTCTTTCTGGCCCATGGCAGCCAGGTGATGGTCGGGGCCTATGCCGGGGCTGCAATCACCAGCTGGACGGGCAATTTCTACCTTGGCCTTGTGCTGGCGATACCGGTGACCTTTGCCAGCGGCTACCTGATCGAATATCTCCTCATCCGGCATCTCTACCGGCGTGATCATATGGAACAGGTGCTGGCAACATTCGGGCTGATACTCTTTTTCAATGAGCTTGTCCGGATCGGTTTTGGGCCGGCGGCGCTTTTCTCTGACCTGCCGCCATCGCTTGGTCATTTTGTTGAAATTCTCCCGGATACTCCCTATCCGGTCTTCCGGCTGGTGGTGATCGGCGTGGGTCTTGCCTGCGCCCTCGGGATACATCTTTTTGTCTCGCGGACAAAGACAGGTGCCATGGTCCGCGCCGGGGCCAATAATCCTGAAATGACGGCGGCACTCGGCGTGAATATCACGCTGCTTTTCCGGATGATCTTTGCTGCCGGTGCGGCTTTTGCCGGGCTTGCCGGGACCCTTCTCGGCCCGCTCACTTCGGTGGAGCCGGGTATGGGCGAACCCTTACTGATCCTGTCGCTTGTGGTGATCATTATTGGCGGGATCGGTTCGGTCCGCGGGGCATTCATCGCCGCCATCATCATCGGGATTGTGGATACATTGGGCCGGATCTTCCTGCCGATGCTCCTGCGGCAGATCCTTGATGGTTCGGCGGCGGATGGCGCGGGGCCGGCGCTCGCCTCGATGCTGGTCTATATCCTGATGGCGGTGGTGCTGGTCTTCCGGCCCCAGGGCCTGTTTCCGCCGCGAGGTTAGGCGATGCGCGGTATTGTTGAGATCATCAGGCTGATCCGGGACGGGGCGATGGAAAACCGGCTCTTCTTCCTTCTGCTGGCCGGGTTTGCGTTTTTCCCTCTTTATACCGGCATGGCTGATCTGCCGTTCTGGGAAGATGTGGCCATGCGGATCATGCTGCTTGGAATGGCAGCGATGGGGCTCAATCTTGTGCTGGGCTATGGCGGGATGGTGTCGTTCGGGCATGCCGCCTTCCTCGGTGTCGGCGCGTATTGTGTCGGTATCAGCCAGTCTTTCGGGCTGATGAACGGCTGGGTGCATCTCCTGATCAGCATCGGGGTCTGCGGCGGGCTTGGGCTGGTGATCGGGTATCTGGCGCTGCGGACAAGCGGGATTTACTTCATCATGATCACGCTGGCTTTTGCCCAGATGCTGTTCTTCCTTTTTGTCAGCCTCGAGATGTTCGGCGGCGATGACGGGATGAGCATCGACCGGGCCGAGTTTCTGCCGTTTGATCTCTATGAGCCGCTCCGGCTCTATTTTCTGATCTGGGCCATGCTGGTGCTGGTTTCGGTTGCGCTGATGCTGGTGGTGCGGTCACGTTTCGGGGTGACGCTCCGGGCGATTCGTAATAATGCCTCCCGCGTGGAAGCGATGGGGCTTGAACCGCTTGGTTTCCGGATGACGGGATATGTCATCTCGGCGGTGATCTGCGGTCTGGCCGGGGCGCTTTTTGCGAGCTGGCAGGAATATGTCTCCCCTGATATCATGCACTGGTCGCGTTCAGGTGAGCTGATGATCATCATCGTGCTGGGCGGGCTGGGCACGCTGGCAGGTCCGCTGCTCGGCGCGATCGTCTTTCTCCTGCTCGAAGAATTCCTGCCTGAATTTCTCTATCTCGTTGCGCCAGCCTATGCCGAAAACTGGATGATCATCTTTGGCCCGCTGCTGATCGCGGTGGTGCTTTTCGGCCGTGGCGGGCTCATGGGCATGGTTGGAAAACTGCGCGCCGGAAGGCGAGATGGAGACGGATCATGACGGCCCCGGTGCTGGAGTTGCAGGGGGTGAGCAAGTCCTTTGGGGCGCTCAAGGCCACGGATAATGTGTCTCTTGATGTCCGGGCTGGGGAAATTCATGCACTGATCGGCCCCAATGGCGCAGGCAAGACAACACTGGTGCAGCAGATCTACGGCGCAATCCCGCCGGACAAGGGGGAGATCTGGCTCGATGGCGTGAATATTACGAGGTTTTCCATAGCGGAACGGGTGCGCGAAGGAATAGGCCGTTCCTTCCAGATCAGCAATGTGCTCACCGATTTCACGGTGCTGGAAAACAGCATCATTGCCGAACAGGCGCGGCGCGGCGAAGCGTTCCGCTTTCTGCGGCCGGCGTTTTCCGATCCTGATCTTGTTATCGGAGCGATGCATATTCTTGAAAGGGTCGGGATCACGGATCTTGCGGATCGCAAGGTGGACACCCTTGCCCATGGCCAGCGGCGAATGCTGGAACTTGCCCTTGCCATGGCGGCAACGCCAAGCCTTCTTCTTCTCGATGAACCCATGGCCGGTGCCGGGCCGGAAGACAGCCAGATCATGACCGAAATCATCGCCAGGCTGAAGAGCAAGGCCGCGGTGCTTCTGATCGAACATGACATGGATGCGGTCTTCCGGTTGGCGGACCGCATAACAGTACTGGTGGAGGGGGCGATCCTCGCGACGGGAACACCGGATGAGATCAGCGGCAATGAAAAGGTGCGCGCGGCCTATCTGGGTGAGGGGGCATAAGATGCTGGAACTTGACCGGATTGAGGCAGGTTACGGCACAGCCCAGGTTCTTTTCGGGGTATCGCTCAAGGTCGATGCCGGCGCCTGCGTGTCGTTGATGGGGCGAAACGGCATGGGCAAGACGACAACAGTTCGCGCGATCATGGGCCAGATCCCGCTCATGGGCGGGGGCATATCACGCATCGGGAACAGCGCGGCGGTCACGCCGCATCAGATTTCCCGCATGGGGTTCGGGCTGGTGCCGGAAGGCAGGCAGATTTTCACCAATCTCAATGTGCGGGAAAACCTTGAGACATTCTCACGCCCGGCTGAAGATGCGGGGCGGTCAGCCTGGACGGTTGAGCGGGTGCTTGATCTGTTCCCCCGTCTTGCCGAGCGTCTTGATCATGCCGGCAATCATCTTTCAGGCGGCGAGCAACAGATGCTGGCCATTGGCCGGGCGCTGATGACAAATCCGCGGCTGCTCATTCTCGATGAAGCCACCGAAGGGCTGGCACCGATCATCCGGGAACAGATCTGGTCCTGCCTCACCAGGCTCAAGGCCGAAGGTCAGGCAATCCTCATCATCGACAAGAATGTCGGCGCCATCGCGCAACTGGCCGATCATCACTATATTCTCGATAAGGGCACCGTTGCCTGGGAAGGGGATACAGCGGCCCTGCTCAAGGATCCGGCGCTAAAATCCCGCTATCTCGGGGTATAGTCTCGACGCACCCGGATGAGGCGGGAAGATCACGCCCCTCCAAGAGCATCACATTTCGCGGCCATGATGAAGTCGTTTTCATGCAGGCCGTTGATCTTGTGCGACCACCACTCCACCCTGACACGGCCCCATTCCACCAGGAGGGCCGGGTGATGGCCTTCGGCCTCGGAAATCTCCCCGATCTGGTTGGCAAAGGCCAGCGCCTCGACAAAATTCGGGAAAGTGTAGGTCTGGACCAGCTTCGGGATGCCGTCCTGTTCCTGCAGGGCCCAGTTCGGGTGACGCTGAAGGAAGGCCTCGGTTGCTTCAGGGGAAGCCAGGGGCGCATCGGCGCGGCAGGCTTCGCAATGTTGTTCGGTATAATCGGACATGGGCGGATTTCTTCAGATACCTTCGACAACGCGGAAATCGCGATCACAGTCACCAAGGGCGGCAACCGCCTCTTGATAGGCGTCACTTTCATAGGCGGCGATGGCGGCATCGGTACTGTCAAATTCCGCGACAATCGTCCGTTCGGCAAGACCGTTTTCAAAAACCCGGACAGGCGCACCTCTCAGGATGAAGCGGCCGCCAGCGCCTTCAATGGCAGCCTTGGCCAATGGCGCGTAAACGGCCATCCGGTCAGGATCCGGCGCGGCGCGGTAGGTTACGACAAGATATCCTTTGCTCATGATGGTCTCCTCCTTCAGGTCTGGGTGATCCAGTATACGCATCTTCCGGCGGTGGTGGAAAGCACCCCTTGATGATTGAGACCATTTTTGCCTATGCTTGCAGATATAGATGGGGAGGACGGGATGCAGCTCAGCGACAGGGATCAGGCGATGCTTGCCGGAGAGATGGGCCCGGCGCTGAAATGGGCGCTCGGGCATCAGCTCGCGGTTGGCCGGATGTTTGATGCGGCTGACATGGTGGATGTCTCGCAGGCGCATATGATGGCTGATCCGGAATCCCTCGGCGAGGCCGGGGTCGCCTTTGCAGAAGAACTGGCGCATGACGGCGCGCGCGTCTCCATCCCCATGATCACCGATCCGCGCGGGGTTGATCTCAAGTGTTATGAGCCGCTGGGCCAGACCGAAGAGATGGCTGATCTTGAACGGCGGTTTATCCGCGCCTGCCGGAAGATGGGTATCATGATGACCGATACCTGCATCAACTACCAGACGATCATGCCGCCTGTTTTCGGGGATCATGTGGCCTATGGTGATACCGGCGTGGTGATCTATTCCAATTCGGTCTGCGGGGCGAGGTCGAATTTCGAGGGCGGGCCCTCCGCGCTTGCCGCCGGCCTGACCGGGCGCACGCCGCGGTATGGGCTGCATCTTGATTCCCACCGCCAGGCGACACGACGTTTTGAAGTGACCACAAAACCCTCCGGGCTGGACGAATGGGGGGTGCTCGGCGCCACCATTGGCCGGATGGCGGGCAGCTATTGGGAAGTACCGGTGATCGAGGGGATCGAGACATCACCCACCTCGGATGAGATCAAGCATATGGGCGCGGCGATGGCGAGTTATGGATCAACGCCATTGTTCCATCTGGTCGGTATCACGCCGGAATGCGGGCGGATTGAGGATGTCGGTGGCCAGAAGCTTGCGCGGGAAGTCGTCAGCGAAGAAGATCTGGCTGCCCTGCGCGCGCCTTTCGGAGCAAGGGGGGAAGAGGTCGATGTGGTGGTGTTTGCCGCGCCGCAGCTCAGCCTTGTTGAAATGCAGGCCCTTGCCTCGCTTTGCCATGGGCGCCATCGGGCAGCAAACTGTGATGTGATTGTCTGCACCTCGGCCAGTGTTCATGCCGATGCCAGCCGCATGGGATATGTCGAGGCAATTGAAGCTTTCGGCGGGCGGGTGCTGGTGGGCACCTGTTTCTATCAGCAATACGCGCGTGAAATCGGGGAGGCAAACGGCTGGCGGCGACTGCTGAGCAACTCGGCCAAGATCGTCAATATACTGGGTGGATATGGTTACCTGCCAGCGCTGGCATCGATGGAAGACTGCATTGCTTCTGCTGAGAAGGGAAAGGTTGTGTAATGCCGATCGTGCTTTCCTGTCATGCGGGGATCGGACCCGGGGTCACCGGTGAGGCGCTGGTGGCCGATGACAATTTTTCCGCCCGCTATGATCTTGACCGTATCCGCGGGGTGTTTTCACGCCCCGAACATAAACTGGCAGGCGAAAGCTACCGCGACAAGGTGCTGGTGCTCAATACCGCCAAAGGCGGGGTGGCAACGGCGTGGATGCTTTATGAGATGGTCTCCCGCGGGGTCGCGCCGAAAGCCATCCTCTTCAATACTGCCAACACGATCCTTGCCCAGGGCGCGGCGCTGGCCAATATGACGATGTGCGACCGTTTCAGCACAGGAGATGTGACAAAACTTATCCAGACCGGCGATATGCTTGATATTGACCCCGGGGCTGGGCAGGTGGTGATCCTCAACCGGGATTAGCAACAAATTAGGCCAAAAAGGCCCCGCCAGGGAGAGATATGGCGGGGCAGTCTTGGGGAAACGATTATTCGGCAGCGGCGCGGGTTTCTACTCGATTATCCGAATAATAGCGAACCGCTGCCCCGACACCTGAGCCGGGCTCGAACGCGATACCGCTGTCCCGCATGGCAAGTTCAACACCGCCAAGGGCCTGGAGCACCATGGTTTCATTGAGCCAGCCCAGATGGCCGATGCGGAAAACCTTGCCGTTCAGTATATTCAGCCCAGCACCGAGAGAGAGTTTATAGCCGTAATATGCCCGGCGAATCACCTCATTGGCATCATTGCCTTCACCGACCATCACGGCGGTAACGGTGTCCGAGTACCATTCCGGTGCCTTTGCGCATGTCCGGAGCCCCCATGCGGCCACGGCCTGACGGACGCCTTCAGCCAATCGATAATGACGCTGATGGATGGCATCAAGGCCTTCTTCAAGAAGCATGTCGATCGATGCGCGAAGACCATGCAGCAGGGTTGCGGCAGGTGTATAGGGGAAATATCCATCGGCGTTGGTCTTGATCATGTCGCCGAAATCAAAGAAGCAGACAGGAATATTCGAGGTGTTGCGACGCGCCAGCGCTTTCTGGCTGACCCCGACAATGGCAAGGCCGGTCGGCATCATGAACCCTTTCTGGGATCCGCTCACGGCAACATCAACGCCCCATTCCTCCATGCGGAACTCAAGACTGCCGACAGAACTCACGCCATCAACAAAAAGCAGGGCCGGATGACCGAGATCATCAAGGATCTGGCGAACGGCTGCAACATTGCTGGTGACGCCGGTGGCGGTTTCGTTATGACAAACCAGAACCGCCTTGATGGTATGGCTCCTGTCGTCTTTCAGCGCCTTGCGGTAGGCATCAAGCGGCACGCCGCGGCCCCATTCGACCTCAATGGCGTCAACGTTAAGACCGAACCGCTGGCACATATCCACCCAAAGATGCGAGAACTGGCCGAAAACCGAAGCCAGCACGGTATCACCGGCGTTCAAGGTGTTGGCAATGGCGGATTCCCAGCCGCCGGTACCGGAGCCGGGGAAAATAAACACCTGGCCGGTTTCCGTGCGGAAGATTTTCTTAAGATCGGCAAAAATCGGCAGCGTGAAATCGGGGAAATCAGGGGCGCGATGATCTTCAAGAGGCACCTCCATCGCCTGCCTGATCCTGAACGGCATGTTGGTGGGGCCGGGAATGGCAAGACAGGTGTATCCGGTCATGGGTCTCTCTCCTCTCAGGAAAATTCTGTTCTCAAAGATCAGCGTAGGGCTATGTCGGCCGGATGCACGGAAAAAAGTGTAAATGTGTTTTATGTTGACAAAACAAATAAATATTTTGTTAATATGTTAATAAAATGAATTTGCCCCTGCAAGGACAGCTCGATGAAAACATTTGTCGGCCCAAGGCTTCGTCTGCTCCGGCGTGAACATGGCCATACCCAGGCTGAAATGGCCGAGCGCCTAGGGGTCAGCGCCGCCTATATCAATCTGATCGAGCATAATCAGCGCAGCCTTTCGGTGCGGGTTCTCGTTGGCCTGCTGGAACATTACGGGGTGGACTGGCAGGATATCCTCAGCGAGGGTGAAGACAGGATGCTGGCGGAGCTCAGATCTGCCTTGCGTGACCCCATATTCGAGGAAAAGCATCTTGACGCCCGGGAGCTTCAGGCGGCGGCGGAAAGCACCCCCAATCTGGCGTCAAACTTCCTCAAACTCTATGCGGATTACCGGCAGATGGTGGAGACCATGATGCGGCTTGGCAGCGAAGGCATGCCATCGGATCTTGTGTCGATCTCACCTGAAGCGGTCATTCATGATTTTTTCCGGGATAACCTGAATTATTTTCCCCGTCTTGAGGAGGCCGCCGCGCGTCTTATAGGTGACATGCCGGCGGAAGTGGAAGCCCGATATGGTTTCATGCGCGACCGGCTGCTGAAAAGGCATGGCATCACGGTGCAGATCCTGCCCGTGGAAGACATGGATGAAATCCTGCGAATCTATGACAGCCAGGCCCGGACCATCTCCCTTTCCGAGGCTTTTGACAGTATCAACCGAACCTTCCAGCTTGCCCATCTTTTATGCTTTATCGAAGAAGAGGAACTGCTCGCGGATATCACCAGCCGGCTTGAAGATCAGCGCCCGATGGTGATCAGCCGGTGCCGGGTGGAACTCGCCAACTATTTTGCCGCCGCGGTGCTGATGCCCTATGATGCCTTTCTTGTGCTGGCCGAGGCGACGGCCTATGATATTGACCGGCTGGCCGCACGTTTCGGCGTGTCGGTTGAACAGGTCTGCCACCGGCTCACAACGCTGCAGAAGGAAGGGAAAAGCGGTATCCCGTTTTTCTTCCTGCGCGTCGACAAGGCCGGTAACGTGACCAAGCGTTTCAACGCAACCTCGTTTCAGATCGCCCAGTACGGGGGGTCATGCCCGGTCTGGAACATGCATACCGCGTTCCGTACGCCGGGTGTCATCATCCCGCAATTTGTGGAACTGCCCGATGGCGAGAAGTTCTTTACCTTGAGCCGGACAACCGAGCGCCCCGCCTTCAGCCGTGATACCCAGGACAGGCGGCTGGTCATGTCCCTTGGCTGCAGCATCGAACATGCGGAAAAGGTTGCCTATGCCCAGCCTCTTGCCCTCGGCGATAAACGTGCTTTTGCCAAGATAGGGATCAACTGCCATCTTTGCCCGAGAGAAGGATGCTCCCAGCGTGCGCATCAGCCCATCATCATGGAGCTCAAACTTGATCCGTCGCGGCGCGGCAATACCCGCTATGACGGCTAGAGGATGTTGAAACCCCTCCGCTGATGAGGCAGGATCAAATCTCACCCGGAAGGATATGCCCATGACTGATATTCCCTATTTTGATCTTCGCGGAAAAGTCGCCCTGGTGACGGGGGCATCCTCCGGCCTGGGGCGGCATTTTGCCAAGACACTGGCGCGTGCCGGGGCCGAGGTGGGTATCGCGGCCCGCCGTCGTGACCGGCTTGAGGCGCTGGCCCGGGATGCCGAAGGAAGGATGATCCCGGTTAAAATGGACGTAACCGATCCGGGGTCGGTTGCAGCCGGGCTTGATGAGATTGAAGGTGAAACCGGTCTTCCCGTTTCCATCCTTGTCAATAACGCGGGGATTGCCGATGCGACGGGATTTCTCAAAGCGGAACGCGAAAACACCGAGGTTGTGTTCGCAACCAACCAGATGGCGGTCTTCGAACTGGCCCAGGCAGTCAGTCGGCGGCTTGTGGATAAGGGGATCGGCGGCAGTATCATCAATATCGCCTCGATAGCGGGGCTGAGAGCCATGGGCGGGGCGGCTGCCTATGCGGCGAGCAAGGCGGCGGTGGCGCATCTGACCCGGGTACAGGCGCTGGAACTGGCCCGATACGGTATCCGCGCCAATGCCATCGCGCCTGGATATGTTGAAACCGAGATCAATCAGGCATTCCTCAGGAGCGAGACGGGCCAGGCCCTCATTCAGCGGATACCGATGCGGCGGACAGGTGAAGTCGATGAACTCGACGCGCTGTTGCTGCTGCTGGCATCGGACCGGGGATCATATATCACCGGCGCTGTCATACCGGTGGATGGAGGGCATCTGACCTCATCGCTCTAGCCCTTGAGGTCAACAAGGCGGGGGGAGAGATGGCCGAAACAGGAAATAGCAGTGGACCCGGAGAATGAACCAGGCAGAATGGCTCGCCCGAACAGCTCAAAACTATCCTGAACTTGCTGCCACCGCGCTTGGCGGGGAGGTGATCCATCGCTATCAGGACCTTGCGGGTGGCGCGGCACGGATGGCAACAGGCCTCCGCAGGCTTGGATTGAATCCCGGGGACCGGATCGGGATTTTTGCCGCCAATGACCCTGAATATATCGAGGCATTATATGCGATATGGTGGGCCGGGATGGTGGCAGTGCCAATCAACGCCAAACTCCACCCGGGCGAGCTTGCCTATATTATGGGAAGTGCCGGTATCCGGATGGTGCTGGCAAGTTCCGGCACCGTTGCCGATGTTCAGATAGCCGGGGAGATCGCCGCGCATGAGACTGGAGATGTGATCAGATGTGTTGGTGTTGGCAGCGATGAGTACGCGGCCCTGAAAGAAGACCCGGCACCGCTGGCGGAAGTTTCGCCTGAAGATCTGGCCTGGCTTTTCTACACGTCAGGGACCACCGGCCGCCCGAAAGGTGCGATGCTGACCCACCGCAACCTGGCCGCCATGAGCCTTCAGTATCTCAGCACGGTCAGCGATATACGGCCGGGGGATGCGATCCTCCATGCCGCCCCCATGAGCCATGGCTCGGGGCTTTATATTCTGCCGCATGTGCTGAAAGGGGCCTGCCAGGTCATACCGGAAAGCCGGGGTTTTGATCCGGCAGAGATTGCCGGGTTGCTAGACCGATGGAGCGGGGTTTCCATGTTCGCGGCACCAACGATGGTCTCTCGTCTGGTGCGGGCAGATGTCGATCTGAACGAGGAACGGCTTGAACGGCTCAAGGTGATCGTCTATGGCGGTGCGCCGATGTATAAGGAAGACGCCGCGGCGGCGCTCGAGCGGCTGGGGCCGCGTCTTGCCCAGATCTACGGTCAGGGGGAGACGCCGATGACCATCACCTGCCTTTCCCGTGACATTCTTGCCAATAAAAACGACAAGGACTGGGAGCGGCGCCTTGCCTCGGTCGGGATGGCGTTTCCGATGATCGAACTTAAAGTGGTGGATGAAAATGGCGTCGCGATGCCCAAGGGCGGGTCGGGTGAAGTGGTGGTGCGAGGCGAGACGGTCATGAAAGGCTACTGGCAGCAACCCGAGGCCAGCGCGGAGACGATAAGGGATGGCTGGCTCTATACAGGTGATATCGGCCGTCTTGATGAAGATGGTTGCCTGACCCTCATGGACCGGTCAAAGGACCTGATCATTTCCGGCGGCTCGAATATCTATCCGCGCGAAGTTGAAGAGGTGCTTCTTCTGCATCCCGATCTGGAGGAGGTATCGGTTATCGGACGTCCTGATCCCGATTGGGGCGAGGTGGTCGTGGCCTATATCGTCGGCCGTGCCGATATCGAAAGCCTGGACGCGCTCTGTCTCCGGAATATTGCGCGATTCAAGCGGCCCAAAGCCTATGTTCGTTGCGAATCCCTGCCCAAAAGTGCCTATGGCAAAGTGCTCAAATCCGAGCTTCGACGGATTGATGCTGAAAGCCGGAACTAGAGTTTCCGGCTTTCAGCTTCGGCTTAGCTAAGCGCGCCCTCGGAAAGAATGATGAGCGGATTTTCAGGCGGGTTCGGCTCTTTCATCAGCGCCGCAAGTCCGGCCGCACCCGAAGGGGTGGATGGCATGCCATCGCTCGTGATGCGATCGGCGGCGGCGGTGGCTTCCTCATCGCTGACGGTGACGAAATCATCGGCGGCATCTTTCAGAATCGCAAAGGCCAGCAACGAGGCTTCCTTGCAGTCAAGACGCCCCATATTCGATTCAGGACCGGTGACAGGGGTAAGCCTGCCTTTTTGAACACTTTCCTTAAGGCAGGGAGCGGCAACAGGCTCGACCACGGTGATGCGGGGCTGAACCGCCCAGTTCTTTCGGATCATGGCGGCAACGCCGGCGGCAAGCCCGCCTACCCCTGCCTGCAGGTAGACATGATCCGGCCAGTTGCCGTTTTGTTCCATTTCAAGACGCATTTCTTCCGCCATGACGGTATATCCTTCAAGGATCAGCGTTGGGAAATCGGTGTATCCCGGCCAGGAGCCATCGGCGAGGTGAATGCCGCCGGTTTCGTCGGCGTCTTTCATCGCGGCGATAAGGCTGTCTTCATAGGTTGCGCCGGAACGGACAACCTCGGCACCCTTGGACCGAAGTCGGTCGGTGAAAGCAAGGGGCACGGTTTCGGCCAGATGTATCCGTGCCCTGGCCCCGAAAAGGCGTGCCCCGGCAGCCACCGCCATGCCGTGATTGCCGGCGCTGGCGCAGATGAATGTCATTGAACCGGCGGCTGTCTTTACTTTCTCCCCCATCATATCTTCAGGGGAAGATACCCCTGCCTTGTCGGCGATCAATCTCGCCACCGCATAGACACCGCCAAGGGCCTTGAATGCCCCAAGACCCATGCGCTGGCTTTCATCCTTGATCAGCATCGACTGGTCACCAATCCGGTGCTGGCGAAGCGGCGTCGGTGCATAGGCCGGGCAGAATGCCAGCATCGCAAGTGGCCTTGCCGGATCAAGTTCAGGCTTATTGAAGGTCATCGGGTTTCCTTTCCCAGAAAGAATAATGCCGCTCAAGCGCGCGGGCGCAGCGCAGCAACATCATTTCGCTGAACGGCCGCCCAACCAGTTGCACGGCGAGCGGCAGGCCGTTCCGATCCAGCCCCACCGGCACGGATACCGCCGGCAGGCCGAGGAAATTAAACGGCCGCGTGTTATGCCCGATCCACTGAACAAGGGGCGCTGCATCGGGATTGGCGCCGGTATCGCTGGCCTCAATCGTCGGGATGAGGATTGGCCAGACCGGGGTGATCAGAATATCGATCTTCTCAAAAAGGGCGGCGATGGTTTGCCTTGCATATTGCGCCCGATGGGCCAGCAGTTTGCGGTATTCGGCGTCGGTCGTGAAAAGACCGGCGAGGATTCGCATGACCGTCTGCTCGTTCATGAGGTGATGCGAGGTCAGGACCGTGTCGAGGTGGATATGCGCCGCCTCGGTTGCGATGATGAGGAAATTCAATGCGTTCGTCGTCTCAATCCCGGGGATGGAGGTTGAGATGATCTGCCCGCCCATCTTTTCCGTCTCGCCGATGACCTGATCGGCAACGTCGGCAACCACCGCATCGCTGCCATCAAGAAAATATTTCTCAGATCGTCCGATCCGGAGCCCGTCGATGCCATCGTCGAGCCCGGCAAGATCAAGATTGAGCGGGGTATCAAGGCTTTCGATGTCGGCGTTGTCGCCGCCATGGATGGTCATGAGAAGACGGCAGGCATCTTCGGTGGACCGGGCCAGCGGGCCGATTGTATCAAGTGAGCCCGAGAGCGGAAACACCCCGTTCCGGCTGACAAATCCCTGACTTGGCTTTACCCCGACCAGGCCGCAAGCCGCCGCGGGCAGGCGGATGGAGCCGCCCGTATCACTGCCCAGCGCCGCGGGCACGATCCCTGCCGCGACGACAGCCGCCGAGCCGGAGGAAGATCCGCCGCAAACATAGGACCTGTTCCATGGATTTTTAGGTGTTCCGGCATAGGCGTTATGCCCGGTTACGCCAAGGGCGAATTCCACCGAGACAAGACGCCCGCAATCAATGGCGCCTGCCTTGTCGATCTTCTGGATGACCGTGGCTGTCTCATGCGCAAGCCTCCCCTGATGCGATCTGGACCCGCCCTCATCGGGCCAGCCTTCACGACGGAACAGCTCCTTATGTGCCAGCGGGACGCCGGTCAGGTCACCATCGATCGCCACGGAGTTTGCTGCCTGCGACAGGGTGAATTCCCGATCAAGATGGGTGACGGCGTCAAGTTTCCGTCCGATCGTGTCCAGATCATTCAGTACCGATTCCGCCTGGGCGCGAGCTGTGCCTGCGTCATGAGTCCTGAGCTCGGAGATGCTGCGGTATCTGGTCACGATGATTTTTCGCTTTCGTAGATATCGCGAAGGCGCAGCCCGCCTGTATCTTCAGGCAGATCCTGCACCAGTGCGCGTAGATCCGTACTTGTTTTCAGCGCGAGGCTGATCTGCTCTTCCGTCAGGCCGGCTTCCGCCAGCCTTTCTCTGGTTGTTGTGGATATGGTCTCAGTCATGCGCAAAGACTAATCAACACCGGCAAGGGAAACAACCCACAAACCGCACAGGCATGGACTTTTCCTCGCCATCTGTTACGCTCCCTCCATGCCACATGATCACGATCCGGACGAATCCCACGCCCTTCTGCCGCCTGAACCTGTGTTGCGGCTGAAAGCACTTGAGACCATTCTTACCCGCAAGGGGCTGATTGATCCGGCCGCCATCGATGCCATCATCGACACCTATGAAAACAGGATCGGGCCACGTATCGGCGCCGGGATCATCGCCCGGGCCTGGGTGGAGCCGTCCTTTCGTGCGGCGCTGCTCGACGATGCCGAGACGGTGTTGCAGAAGATGGGACTGGCCGGACGTCAAGGGGAGCATGTGCGGGTTGTTGAGAATACCGAAGCGGTGCATAACATGGTGGTCTGCACCTTGTGCAGCTGTTATCCCTGGCCGCTCCTTGGGATACCGCCATCGTGGTACAAATCCGATGCCTATCGACGTCGGGCGGTACGAGAACCACGGGCGGTGCTGAAGGAATTCAGCCTCGATCTGCCTGAAAATACGGCGATACGAGTCTGGGATTCCACCGCCGAGATCAGATATCTTGTATTGCCGATGCAGCCCCAAGAAAGCCTTGGCCTTGATCGGGATGAACTGGCGGCGTGGGTGACAAGAGACGCCATGATCGGCACCGGCCTGCCGTGCCCGCCCGCCCGTTCCGATGGAGCCGGGGCATGACGGGAGGCGGTGAGAGAAAACGCGTGCATGATATGGGCGGTGAGGCAGATGGCCCGGTCTTGCCCGAAGACCAGTCCGCGCTTGTTTTTTCAGCCCCCTGGCATGGCCGGGCGCTTGCCATCACGCTTCTTGCCGCGGCCCATGGAAAATGGAATCTCGATGCGTCACGTCATGCACGGGAAACCTTGCCGGCAGAAGACTATCGGCGATTTTCCTATTATGAAAAATGGATGGCCGGGCTTGCCAATCTGCTGGTTCGCCATGATCTCGTTACGGCGGATGATCTGCTGGGCTGGGAAGAGGTGGTGCTCAATCCGCTCAAAGATACCGCGCTCAGGGCCGATCAGGTTGCGGCGGTGCTGGCGAAAGGCGGGCCAACACGGCGGCGGGCCGAAAAGACACCAAGGTTTTCCCCGGGGGACCGGGTTCAGGCAAAAACACCTGATCAAACCGCAAGAGTGAAGGATGGGCATACCCGGCTTCCGGGGTATATTGCCGGCAAATCCGGCACGGTGCTGCTTTGCCATGGCAGCCATGTTCTGCCCGACAGTAATGCCCATTTTCTTGGCGAGGCGCCGGAGATGCTGTATGCGATTGAATTCAGCGCCGCCGATCTCTGGGGCCGGGGCGCAGGAGAACGCGACAGCGTCATCGTCGACTGCTGGGAAAGCTATCTTGAATGATGCCGGATCAGCCTGTTCCCCCCGATGATCCCGAACAGAAGTTTGAAGAGGCCTGGCATGCCCAGGTCTTTGCGCTGACCCTTCATCTTCATGAGGCGGGGATCGTCAATTGGCCGGAATGGACGGCACATTTTGGCCGGGCTCTTGCCGAAGCCGGCGAGGTGAGCGCGCTTGATGGCGGGAATGACTATTACCTGATCTGGGTTGATGCTCTTGCCCGTCTTCTGGTAAAGAAAGGTCATGCGGATGATGAAACCCTTGCCCGGATTTCAGAAGAATGGGCGTTGGCGTATCTTGAGACGCCGCATGGCAGGCCTGTTCGTCTTCCGGGCGCTGGCTGACGCCAAATCTCCGGCCTTTCAATGCAACATGACTGAAACCTCGGGGTAATATTTCTGTAATATTGGTTTTCTATCGATCTCATAGACTTCGCGGCGAAGAGGCTACGCATGTCAACCCGAAGGGAGAAGGGTTGAGCATGGGTCATGGTGCTGGTCGCCTAAAAGGTGGATATAGGATATGATCTATCCGCAACAGAAGTGAAATGCCGACTGACAACATCATGAAGGACCCCATGACGAGCCCTGTGGACACAACCTCCCTCAATCAGCTTGGCCGTCTTCTGGATGATGGCCTGCTGCTGGTGGACGGGGAGCGGCGGATCACGATGGCCAATACCGCGGCTATCCGGTTTCTCGGGGATAATCTTGTCGGCCGCAATCTGGGCGACTTGCTGAGTTATAAGGATATCATGCAGGAGTTCCGCTCCTGCATTGATACGAACGGGCCGGTGGAGTTTGTCTCCGGGACAAGCCGTGATCATATCCGGCAGTTCCGTGTCCGGATGCACCCCGTGGAAGCCGATATGGTTGCGATCCTGCTCATGGATATGACGCTTCTGCATAATCTTGAAAAAGTCCGGCGCGATTTCGTCGCCAATGTCAGTCATGAGTTGCGGTCCCCCCTGACCTCCCTCATCGGTTTCATCGAAACCATGCAGGCATCGCCGGATCTGGATGCGGCGGCGCAACGTCGTTTCCTCAGGATCATGGATGAAGAATCAAAGCGCATGTCACGCCTGATCAATGATCTGATGTCGCTCTCACGGGTCGAGACAGATGAACATATCCCCCCTACCGAAATCATGTATGTGGACAGCGTGGCGAAATCGGTCATCGCGTCCCTTGCCGACAGGGCGGAACGTGCGGGGTGTTCCATCCTGTTTTCCGATCAGCGCAAATCAAGAGTTGAAGGTGTCCGGATTCAGGGGGAGACCGACGAGATCATGGAGGTTTTCCACAACCTTCTCGATAACGCGATCAAATATGGCCACCGGGGCCGGGATGTCTTTGTTCGCATGGCCGAAAACAACCAGGGGATGATTATCTTTGATGTGGTGAATATAGGTGACGGGATTCCGGAAAAATATATCCCGCGCCTGACCGAACGGTTTTTCCGGGTGGATAAAGGCCGGTCAAGACAGATGGGGGGTACCGGGCTCGGGCTTGCCATTGTCAAGCATATCATCAATCGCCATCGCGGGTATCTGAATATCAAAAGTGAGCCCGGGGGGGAAACCGTATTCTCTGTGGCGTTGCCGATGGTGGCGTCTGAATAGCAATTCTGTCACATGACTGTAACAGTGTTCATCTAATATACCGATACGATTATATGTTTATAATGGTATCACCTGATGGAACAGATCAATATCGAATCAAGGCTCATGACGATACGAATCCTGATCGCCGATGATGAAGCAAACCAGTTGGAGCTGTTGTCCTTCAATCTGACGCAGGCCGGGTTTTCCGTCACCAAGGCGATGGATGGGCAGGCTGCTCTTGATCTGGCCGAGGAGCTTCGGCCGGATATCGTCATACTTGACTGGATGATGCCCAGTCTTTCAGGGATAGAAGTCTGCCGTATGCTTCGCGCCATGCCGGAGACACGCATGATCCCCATTATCATGTTGAGCGCACGGGGCGAAGAAGGTGACCGCACGCTCGGCCTTGACGTCGGCGCGGATGACTATATCACCAAACCGTTTTCCCCGCGTGAGCTTGTTTCCCGTGTTCGGGCGGTGCTGAGGCGTTCGCGTCCGGCGTTGCTCAGTGAAGTGCTCGAGTTTGAAGATCTCAAACTTTACCCGGGCAGCAAGACCGTCGAACGTGCCGGGGTGCGTATAAATCTCGGGCCCAAGGAATTTCGCATCCTGTCGCTGCTGATGGAACGCCCGGGGCAGGTATTCAGCCGCGCCCAGGTGCTTGATCATGTCTGGGGGCATGGTGTCTATATCGAAGACCGGACGGTTGACGTGCATCTCAGCCGGTTGCGAAAAGCCTTGAACAGGGGAAAATCCGGAAAACCCGATCTGCCGGATTTGATCCGGACCGTGCGGGGCAGCGGCTACGCCATGTCAGCGCCGTAACCAAAGCGCAAACTTCCTGTCACACGACTGTAACATATCCTGCGTATAGGGTCCTTTATCAATAACCCCATTTGAGGAGCAGTATCATGCGTATTACCCCCGTTATTGCCGGTCTCGCCATGTCTGTTGCACTTGTCGGTGCAGCCCAGGCGCGTGACCAGATCTCGATCGTCGGATCTTCAACCGTCTACCCATTTGCCACCATCGTGGCGGAGAAGTTTGGTCAGTCCAGCGGCTTCAAGACGCCGGTGATCGAATCCACCGGGACCGGCGGCGGCATGAAGCTGTTCTGCGCCGGTATCGGCCTTGAGCATCCGGATATCACCAACGCTTCCCGCGCGATGAAGTCCAAGGAAGCTGAATTGTGCAAAAGCAATGGTATTGATTTCCAGGAATTCGTTGTTGGCAATGACGGCCTTGCGTTTTCTAACTCCAATCAGGCCCAGCAGTTCAAGATTTCTATCGCACATATCGCGGCGGCGCTGGCAGCTGAATTGCCTGGCGGCGGCGTATCCGACAGCGAAAGCATGTCCAAGAACGAGATGAAGACGTGGGATCAGGTTGACGCATTTGTTGCATCTCGCGGTGGTGAAAAAGCAGGTCTGCCCAGCCAGCCGATTTCCATCATGGTGCCTCCTCCAACCTCAGGCACACGCGATGCCATGGAAAGCCTGTTCATGAAAGCCGGGATCAAGAAGCTTGGTTTCAAGGCAGGCGAGGAGTTGCGCGAAGATGGCTTTGCCATCGAAATGGGTGAAAACGACACCTTGATTATTGAAAAGCTGGCGGCGGACCCAACCATGTTCGGTATCTTCGGCTATTCCTTCTATGACCAGAACCGCGACAAGGTGCAGGCGTCGATTGTTGATGGCGTCGAGCTGAATTTCGACAATATCGCTTCCTATGACTACCCGGGTGCACGTCCGCTCTTCTTCTACGTCAAGAAGCAGCATGTTGGTGTTATCCCGGGCCTCAAGGAATTCGTTAATTCCTTCGTTTCCGAAGAAGCGATGGGCTTGGATGGCTATCTCTTCCCGGCCGGGCTTGTTCCATTGTCGGAAGAAGATTTTGACAAGCAGATGTCCGCGCTCGGCAATCTTTAATATTGCATATGAGGAGGTGCTGCCCTAGGTTGGCGGCACCTCGTCACAAGATTGAATAATTCCATGGTCGACTCATTTGGTTACATTGCGCTAACGCTGATCGTTATCACGGTTGCTTCTTTTTTTGTTTCCAAAAATCGCATATCGAGCCTTTCCTCAAAACATAAAACCAAGTCACATTCGCTGGCTTATTATTATGGCCTCTACGCCGCGATCTGGACATTCGTGCCGGCGATTATCCTTCTTCTTCTTTTTGCGGTCTATGCCAATCAATATCTTGAAACCATCCTTGTTTCTTCACTGCGCGAGGCGCTACCGGAATTGCCCGCCTCATTTCTTGATCTGAAAGCCGCGCAGGTCAAAAACATCGCAAACGGTGTTCTTGAGGCAGAGGACGCGGTGATGGCAGAAGTTGCGCGGGAATATGAGGTGGCGCGCGGGCAGGTCATGAATATTCGTTTTGCTTCGGTGATGCTGGTGGGGCTTGCCGGGTTCGGGTATGCCTATTTTAGCATTGCGCCAGCCCTTGAAAGCCGGATCATTTTTGAGAATTTTCTCCGCAATTTATTTTTTGTCGCGGCGGCCGTCGCGGTGCTGACCACGATCGGGATTATCTCCTCGCTCCTGTTTGAAGCTTTCCGCTTTTTTTCAGCCTATCCGTTTCTGGATTTCTTCTTCGGCACGCATTGGGCGCCGAATGCGGCGTTCAAAGCTGCCGGTGACGCGGCAACCGGCGAGGTGTTGGGCTCGTTCGGCATGCTGCCGGTCATGGCCGGGACCTTGCTGATCGCCCTGATTGCCATGCTTGTTGCTGTGCCGATCGGCCTTTTTGCCGCGATCTACATGGCGGAGTTCGCCTCCCGGCGCGTGCGGGATCTCGTCAAGCCAACGCTTGAGATTCTGGCGGGTATTCCAACAGTCGTGTATGGCTTCTTCGCGGCCCTGACCGCGGCGCCGTTCTTCCGCTCCATCGGCCTTAATCTGGGCATGGATGTGTCTTCCCAGAGCGCGCTTGCTGCAGGCGGCGTGATGGGGATCATGATCATTCCATTTATCTCCTCTCTTTCCGATGACGTGATCACCGCCGTGCCGCAATCCCTGCGCAACGGGGCCTATGGCCTCGGCAGCACCAAAGGCGAGACCGTGACCAGGGTTGTTCTTCCCGCGGCCCTGCCGGGGTTGATCGGCGCTTTTCTCCTGGGAATAAGCCGGGCCATTGGTGAGACCATGATCGTGGTAATGGCGGCGGGGGTATCGGCCAATCTTACGGCAAACCCGCTTGAGAGCGTGACCACCGTCACCGTGCAGATCGTCATGCTGCTGACCGGCGATACGGTGTTCGACTCGCCCAAGACGCTTTCAGCTTTTGCCCTTGGGATTACGCTTTTCCTTGCCACCCTGATGCTGAATATCGCGGCGCTTTCGGCCGCACGTCGTCTGGGAGAAAAATATGACTGATTTTTCCTCGCTTAGCCCGGCGCAGCGTCAGGCCCATATTCAGGCTTCGCTGAAGAAACGCCACGCCGCGGAAAGACGTCTCAAATTCTTCGGGATTTCCGCGATCACGCTTGCGCTTTCATTCCTTGCGATCCTTCTTTTTACCGTGGTCAGCAATGGGTATACCGCCTTGCAACAGACGGAAACACGGGTTCAATTATCTCTGCCGGTTGAGAAACTTGTTGATGAAGAGGGCAAGATCGATCTTGAAAAATCAGCTGCGTTCAACTGGAGCGGGCTCGTCAAGAAAGCGTTTCGCGCCCAGTTCCCTGATGTCAAGGGGATGTCAGACCGGCGGGCATTGACAGATCTGATTTCAGCCAATGCCGGATATGAGCTCAGGCAGGAGATCGAAAAGAAGGGAAGCATTGACCTTCCGGCAGGGGAATACTGGATCAAGACTTCAGATGATGTCGACATGCTGATGAAAGGTCGGATGAGCCGGGATATTCCTGAAAACCAGCGGCGCCTCAAGGATCAGCAGATCGCCTGGCTGGATGAGCTGATCGAGCAGGACAATGTGCGGCTTGTTTTCAACAAGGCCTTCTTCACCAAGGCAGATTCCCGTGAGCCGGAAAGTTCAGGTATTCTGGGCGCGGTTGTCGGCTCGGCCATGGCGCTTGTGGTCACGGTCATTCTGGCGCTGCCGCTTGCGGTCATGGCGGCGGTCTATCTTGAATATTTCGCGCGCCCCGGGAGGCTCACGGATTTTATCGAGGTGAATATCAACAATCTCGCCGCCGTGCCTTCTATCGTATTCGGGCTTCTGGGGCTGGCGGTGTTCCTCGGTTTCTTCGGCATGCCGAGATCAGCGCCGCTGGTGGGCGGCATGGTGCTGGCGCTGATGACCCTGCCGACGATCATCATTGCGACACGGGCATCGATCAGGGCCGTGCCACCATCGATCAGGGATGCCGCCCTGGGTGTTGGTGCATCGCCGATGCAGGCTGCGCTTGATCATGTGCTGCCGCTGGCAGGGCCGGGCATTCTCACAGGAACAATCATCGGGGTAGCCCAGGCACTTGGCGAAACCGCACCGCTTATCATGATCGGGATGGTGGCATTCATCGTTGATGTGCCGACATCGATCACCTCGCCCGCGACCGCCTTGCCGGTGCAGATTTTCATCTGGTCGGACAGCGCCGAGCGCGCGTTTTATGAGAGATCATCCCTTGCCATTGTGTTTCTGTTGATGTTTCTCATTTTGATGAACCTGTCTGCTGTGCTGCTGCGGCGGAAACTTGAAAAGAAGTGGTAGGCCGATGACCCGAGCTGAAGAAAACCCCGTCAAGATCAAGGCACGTGATGTCAGTGTCTTTTACGATGATAAAAAAGCGCTGAAAAATGTGTCTCTGGATATCAGTGAAAATACGGTGACCGCGTTTATCGGGCCTTCCGGTTGCGGCAAGTCAACCTTTCTGCGGTGTTTCAACCGAATGAACGACGTCATCCCGAGTGCCCGGGTAGAGGGGTCGATCCTGATGGGGGATCTTGACCTGAACAGCAAGGATATTGATCCGGTCCTGCTCCGTGCCCAGGTCGGGATGGTATTCCAGAAACCGAACCCCTTCCCCAAATCGATTTATGAAAACGTTGCCTATGGCCCGCGAATCCATGGTCTGGCCTCAAGCCGGGATGAAATGGATCATATCGTCGAAGACAGCCTCAAGAAGGCCGGGCTCTGGCAGGAAGTGGCAGACCGCCTCCATGACAAGGCAACCGGTCTTTCCGGTGGCCAGCAGCAGCGGCTCTGCATCGCCCGGGCCATTGCCATCAACCCGAGCGTTCTTCTGATGGATGAGCCGTGCTCGGCTCTTGACCCCATCGCCACCGCCGTCATCGAAGAGCTGATACATAACCTCCGGCAGCGCTACAGTATCATCATTGTGACTCATTCCATGCAGCAGGCGGCGCGGGTTTCACAGAAAACAGCCTATTTTCATCTTGGCGAACTCATCGAACATGGAGATACTAGAAGGATCTTCATGAATCCTGAACACGAGCAGACAGAAGCCTATATTTCAGGCAAGATCGGATAGAAAAGGATACCCTTACCGATGGAACGAGAGCATATCAGCAGTGCATTTGATGAAGAGCTTTCCGAGCTTAACCAGCTTGTATATTCTCTTGGCGGCATGGTCCTTTCGCAAGTGCAGGGGGTCGTTGCGCTTCTCGGGGACGGGGATGAGAAGGCCCTTCAAAGCCTCATCAAAAACGATGAGAAACTCGATGAGCTTGATGCGGAAATCAACATCAAAGCCTATGAGATCATTGCGGTCCGCTCACCGATAGCCGAAGATCTGCGCAAGGTTATCGTTGCGCTCAAAATGTCAGGCATGCTGGAGCGGGTGGGTGATTTTGCCGCCAATATCGCCAAACGCGGGCTGATCATCTCCGAAAGTGAACGTGCCGCCCTCTTCATGGACATGATCCGCAGCCTCGGGGAGGAAGTATCTACCACCCTGATTGAAGTGATTGATGCCTATCGACATGGTGATATCAAGAAAGCCATGGCGGTCTGGTCGGGTGATGTGGAGATCGATGCCCGCTATATGGAGTTTTACAAGGAAATCATCCTGGCCATGGAAAAGGATTCAGGCCTCATTACGGCGGGAACCCATGCGCATTTCGCGCTCAAGAATTTCGAACGCATCGGTGATTACGCCACCGGCATTGCCGAGCTTGTCTATTTTCTCAATACAGGCGGGTATCCGGAAGACGACAGGCCCAAGGCCAGCCTGGGTGAAGACTAGTTCCGGCAGGTCAATCGCGCCATGTTTATGCGCGCCGGCCATGGTGCCGCCGCCCACGCGTTTTTCATCTCCCGGATTGATCGGGGGAAATTTCACCTTATGATGAAACCACGTTTTGTTTGTTCATCCCGAGGGCCTTTATACCGATCATGACCGATAACCATCTCTACGATTTGATTTTTGCCCGCCATGAAGAAAACGCCTCGCCTTTTCTCCGGACCGAAAAGGACGTCTATTCACGCGCGGATTTCACCGCTCTCGTCAATCGTCTGGGGAATACGCTGATCGATGCCGGGCTCGCGCCGGGCGGGCGGGTTGCGATGCAGGTGGAAAAATCCGTGCCTGCTTTTGCGCTTTATGCCGCCACCATCAAGGCTGGCGGAGTATTTCTGCCGCTCAATACCGGATACACTACTTCGGAGCTTGAATATTTCATCGGGGATGCCACCCCGACGGTGCTGGTTGCAGGGCCTGAAGATGCGGCAAAGCTTACCCCGCTTGCCGAAGCTGTTGATGCGAGGCTGTTCACGCTTGACGCCGAAGGCAGGGGAAGTCTTGCCGATGCGGCGGCGGCGGCAAACCCCGACATGGATAGCATCCCGCGAGGGGCAGATGATCTGGCAGCCATTCTCTATACATCCGGGACAACCGGCCGCTCCAAAGGGGCGATGCTGACCCATCGCAATCTCAGCTCGAACACCGAAGCGCTGGCAGAGACATGGAAGTTCACCGAGGATGATATCCTGCTTCATGCACTGCCCATCTATCACACCCATGGGCTTTTTGTTGCCGGCAATCTTCTGGCCATGACCGGCGGGCAGATGATCTACCTTTCCCGGTTTCAGATAGACACGGTGCTGGGCCATCTTGCCAGGGCGACCACGATGATGGGCGTGCCGACCTTTTACACCCGGCTTCTGGCGGATGGCCGGTTTTCCCGCGCCATGGTGGCGCATATGCGGCTCTTTATTTCTGGCTCGGCGCCATTGCTGGCGGAAACACATCTTGAGTTTGAACGCCGCACCGGCCGACGTATTCTTGAACGCTACGGGATGACGGAAACAGGCATGAACACATCCAATCCCTATGAAGGGGAACGCCGTGCCGGCACGGTGGGGATGGCGCTACCCGGGGTGTCGGTCCGGATTGTCGATGCCGAGAGCACCGCGATCGTGCCAAAGGGAGAGATCGGCATTATCGAGGTGAAGGGAGACAACGTCTTTTCCGGGTATTGGCAGATGCCGGATAAAACGGCGGAATCCTTTCGTGAAGATGGCTATTTCATCACCGGCGATATGGGGATGGAGGATGCGGATGGCTATATCACCATTGTTGGCCGCGACAAGGACCTCATCATCTCCGGCGGGCTGAATGTTTATCCCAAGGAAGTCGAGGAAGCGATCAATGCGCTGCCCGGGGTGACGGAAACGGCGGTCATCGGGGTGCCGCATCCCGATTTCGGCGAAGGTGTCGTCGCGGTGGTGGTTCGGGACGGCGCCATCGAGGCGGATGATATCAAACGCGGGCTCGTTGACACCCTGGCGGCGTTCAAACAGCCCAAACATGTCATTTTCATGGATGCGCTGCCCCGCAACAGCATGGGCAAGATAAAGAAGGCCGATCTCAGAAAGACCCATGAAAACCTGTTCAAGAGCTAGGATTTGAGCTGCTGCGCCAGAAGGCGGGCGACATGCAGCGCTTTGCGGCCCGTGCCATCGCTGATCTGGCAGCGGCAGGATGTGCCATCCGCGAGCAGGATGGTTGCCGCCGCCGCTTCCCTGATCCGGGGCAGCAGCTTTTCTTCGGCCATGGCCATGGAGATATCATAACTCTCCGCGCCATAGCCGAATGCTCCGGCCATGCCGCAACAACTGGTCTCAATGGTTTCAACCGACAGCCCCTCGATCCAGCCGAGCACCTCTTCAACCGGCCGCATGACATTGAACGCCTTCTGGTGGCAATGCCCATGCAGAAGGGCCGTTGCTTCAAGAGGGGCAAGTGGCAGGGGCGGCGCATCGGCGGCCAGCAGTTCTTCAAACATTACCGCCGCCCGGGCCAGGGCTTCCGCATCCTTGCCCGGAAGAAGGGACGGCACTTCATCCTTGAGGGCCATGAGGCAGGAAGGTTCAAGCCCGACAATGGGGATTCCGGCGGCCGCATAAGGGGCGTAGGTTTCGATCAGCCTCCTTGCTTCTTCGCGTGCCTTGTCCAGCATGCCGACAGACACATAAGTCCGGCCACAGCAGAGCGGCCGACTGCTGGCATCTGATGGGACCGGGGCAAAGATCTGATAGCCGGCGGCATTGAGCACGCGAACAGCATCGCGAAGGTTTTCCGGCTCAAAATAACGGCTGAAGGTATCGGCGAAGAGTATAACAGGTTTCCGGCTTTCGGGGTTGCCGGGAAGTTCACGGTCACGGAAGATGTCGCGGCGCCATCGGGGCAGCGCCCGGCGGGAAGCAAATCCGGCAATTTTCTCCGACAGGAAAGCAAGGCCGGGCAATCTGTCTCGCAGGTTTAAAACTGGTGCCAGCCGGGCCGCCAATGGTGCATAGCGCGGCAGATGACCGATGAGGTGATCGCGAAAGGAAAAGCCCTTGTTGCGGGCACGCAGCGCGGTGATTTCAATCTTCATTCGAGCCATATCCACCCCGGTCGGGCATTCACGGCGGCAAGCCTTGCAGGAAACGCAAAGGCTCATCGTCTCTGCCATCGCATCGCTGGCAAGGGCATCCGGCCCGAGTTGTCCCGACATGGCAAGCCTGAGTGAATTGGCGCGGCCGCGGGTTGTATCACGTTCATCCCGCGTGACCCGGAAGGATGGGCACATGACGCCGCCTTCAAGTTTGCGGCAGGCACCGTTATTGTTGCACATTTCAACCGCACCCTGGAATCCGCCCGCCGCACCCGGCCAGGCGGACCAGTCAAGCTGGGTTGGAAAATCTTTCACATGATACCCCGGCGCAAAGCGGAAAAGAGACCGGTCATCCATCCGGGGGGCGTCGACAATCTTCCCCGGGTTGAAGATACCAGCCGGATCAAAGAGGGTTTTGACCTCGTGGAAGAGGTTGATCATGGTATCGCCGAACATCTCCTGATGAAATTCGGACCGGACGATGCCATCGCCATGCTCACCGGAATGCGATCCCTTGAGGCGGCGCACAAGGGCAAAAGCCTCCCCGGCAATGGCACGCATCGTGGCGACATCGTCGGCGATTTTCATGTTCAGGACGGGCCGGACATGCAGGCATCCCACCGAGGCATGGGCATACCAGGTGCCTCTGGTGCCGTATTTTTCGAAAATCGAAGTGAGCCCTGCGGTGTATTCCGCCAGATCTTCGAGCCGGACCGAACAGTCCTCGACAAAAGACACCGGCTTGGCCTCATCCTTCATGGACATCATGATATTGAGCCCGGATTTGCGCATTTCGGTAATTCTGGCCTGATCCCCGGTATTTTCGAGGATAACCACGCCGCCCCTGTGTTCGGCCGGCTTGTCCCAGGCAAAGCCGAGATCGCCCATCATTGTTTCAAGGGCGTCCATGCGCCGGCGGTTTTCCTCAAGGCTGTCCTCGGCAAATTCAACCACCAGAAGTGCCGCCGGGTCTCCCCTGACGAAATCCCTGACCGTCTCATGGAAAAGCGGGATTGATCTTGCCAGACGGATCATCGTGTCATCGATGAGTTCAACGGCAATCGGGTCCAGTTTGACAAGGTGCTGGGCGGCATCCATGGCTTTGTAGAAACTTGGGAAATGACAGACCCCCATGATCTTGCGTCCGGGCAGGGGCGAGAGTTTCAGCTCAATCGCGGTGGAATAGGCAAGCGTGCCTTCGGAGCCGACCAGAAGATGGGCAAGATTGATCCCGTCCCCTTTTCTGCCGCCGGGGCGCATCGCCATGGCGTCAGGGATGAGCGCGTCGATATTATAGCCGCCAACCCGGCGCAGCAGGTCAGGAAACGTATCAAGAATATGTGCCGCGTTATCCGCGCCAAGACGCAGCAAGGCGGGCAGGAAATCATCAATGCCGGAAGTGCCGAGATCGAGGGCGCCGAAACGGGCCTGCCTTCCATCGGCAAGGATCGCCTCGATGGCGGTCACGTTATCGCGCATGATCCCGTAACGGATGGATCTGCCGCCGCAGGAATTATTCCCGGCCATGCCGCCTATGGTGGCCCGGCTCGAGGTTGAAACATCCACCGGAAACCAGAGTCCATGCGGCTTCAACTGGCGGTTTAGCGTATCAAGGACGATGCCGGGTTCAACAAGGCATCGCCTGTTCTCAACGTCGAGTTCAAGAATTCGGTTAAGGTATTTCGTGTTATCCAGCACAAGAGCTTCGTTCACCGTCTGCCCGCATTGGGAGGTGCCGCCGCCCCGGGGCAGGATCGCCATTCCCCTGGTGCGGGCAAAATCAATGACCGCCGCGATATCCTCAACACTTTTCGGGATCACCACCCCCTGGGGCATCATCTGATAAATCGAGGCATCGGTGGCGTAGCGTCCACGATTGAAGGCATCATCAAAGACGTCTCCTTCAAGGGCGCGATCAAGGGTGTTGAGATCATGAACCATTTGCGAAACCCTTTGGCCGGGACAGGCTTGAAACCCGGAATGATTACAATCTATACTCTGACCCGAAATACGCAATGCCCGATTTCAGCGGCAATCCACATCCAAAGGAGATCATCTCAATGGTCGAGCGCTACACCCCTGGCCGCCATTTTCTGCAAATCCCCGGGCCGACCAATGTGCCGGACCGTATTCTTCGGGCCATGGACAATCCCACCATTGATCATCGCGGGCCCGCTTTTGCCGAGATCGGCAGGGCCTGTCTTGACGGCATGAAGACCATTTTCAGGACCGATGCCCATGTGGTGATTTTCCCTGCCTCGGGAACCGGTGCCTGGGAGGCGGCGCTGGTCAATACCCTGCGGGAGGGGGATCTCGTGCTGATGGTGGAAACCGGGCATTTCGCAAGCCTCTGGAACAAGATGGCAACCCGCCTCGGGATCAAGACTGAATTCCTTGAAACCGACTGGCGCCGGGGTGTTGTGCCGGAGGCGATCGAAGAACGGCTCAGGGCAGATGCTGCGGGCAGGATCAAGGCGGTCTGTGTGGTGCATAACGAAACCTCAACCGGGGCGACGTCGCGGATCGCTGACGTGCGGGCCGCGATGGATGCGGCGGGCCATGATGCCCTGTTGATGGTGGATACGATTTCATCTCTTGCGTCGATCGATTACCGCCACGATGAATGGGGTGTTGATGTGACGGTCGCCGGCTCCCAGAAAGGGCTGATGCTGCCGCCGGGGCTGTCGTTCAATGCGGTTTCGGCGCGGGCCATGGACATCGCATCTGGAGGCGGGATGCGAAGGTCTTACTGGGACTGGGAAGACCAGATTGCCGCCAATCAATCCGGGGCTTTTCCCTATACGCCTGCAACCAATCTTCTTTATGGGCTGAAAGAGGCCATCACCATGCTGCATGAGGAAGGGCTGGAGGCGGTTTTCGCCCGCCATGATCGTCACGCCGAAGCCACCCGGCGCGCGGTCCAGGCCTGGGGGCTTGAAGTCCTGTGTCAGGAGCCGAGGGATTATTCGAGTTCGCTTACGGCCGTTCTGCTGCCGGAGGGCCATGACGCCGATGCGTTCAGGGGGCTGGTGCTCAACCATTTCAACATGTCGCTTGGCAATGGTCTGTCAAAACTTGCGGGGCGCGTGTTCCGTATCGGCCATCTTGGGGATTTCAATGATCTCATGCTGCTCGGCACGCTGAGCGGGGTGGAGATGGGCCTTGATCTGGCGAGTATTCCGCATCAGAAAGGCGGGGTTGATGCGGCGATGCAGTATCTCAAATCTGCCTGAGCCTGAAAAAAGATCTCTGCCGCTGCAAGGATTTGTTCCGGCGGCATGAATGTGCAAGGCTGGAGAGAGTTTGAGCCGAGGTGAGCATGACGAGCGATATTCTTTATGAACGTCGAGGACATACGGGGCTGGTGACCCTGAACCGGCCGGCGGCGCGCAATGCCCTGACCTTTGAGATGTATGAGGAGGTGAAGGCGCTCTGCGCCCGGGCGGGAACGGAAAATGATCCCGACAGGCTCAAAGCAATCGTCATTACCGGGGCGGGTGACAAGGCTTTTGCCGCCGGCACGGATATCAGCCGGTTTGCGAATTTCGGCACCATGGATGATGCGGTCCGCTATGAGGAGATGATCGAGGGCGTCCTCCGACAGGTTGAGGATTGCGCCGTGCCGGTGATCGCCGCGCTCCATGGCGCGGTGACGGGGGGCGGTGCCGTGATAGCTGCCGCCTGTCATCTCCGGTACGGGACGGCCGGGATGCGGCTGGGCATGCCCATTGCCCGGACGCTGGGCAACTGTCTTTCCATTGCCAATCTCAGGCGGCTTGTGCGACTCCTCGGGGATGCCGAGGTGCACCGGCTCATTCTGACCGCCGAGCTTCTTGACGACGAGGCAGCCCTGCGGCGCGGTTTCGTAAGCGATGTCTTCAGCGATAAGGAAGCAACGCTCGAACACGCGCTCACGATTGCCGACCGGATTTCAACCCTTGCGCCACTGACGCTTCGATCCAGCATGGAAGGCTTGAGACGGTTGCGCGAAGCCACCCCTCTGCCGGATGACCACGATCTGATCGAACGCTGTTACATGAGTGAGGATTTCCGTGAAGGCATGGCGGCCTTTTTTGACAAGCGGAAACCGAACTGGAAAGGCAAATAGACATGCCGGGGCCGCTTCAGGGGCTTAAAGTCATCGAGCTTTCCCATATCATGGCCGGACCGGTCTGCGGCATGATGCTGGCGGATATGGGCGCGGAGGTCATCAAGGTTGAGAAAATCAATGGTGGCGATGACTCACGCAAGATGGTCCCGCCTGAGGTGGCGGGCGAATCCGCCGCCTTCATGATGATGAACCGGAACAAGCGCGGGGTTGCGCTTGACCTCAAGGATGAAGATGGGCGGGCGGCGCTGGCAAGAATGCTCGGCACCGCCGATATGGTGATTGAGAATTACCGTCATGATACGATGGAAAAACTCGGCCTTGGTTATGACCGGCTGAAAGCCGAAAACCCCGGCCTGATCTATGTTGAAATCTCCGGTTATGGACGCACCGGCCCTTATGCCGAACGCGCCGGATTTGATCTGATCGCCCAGGGCGTTTCCGGCCTCATGAGCATCACCGGCAGTGATGGGGAAGGCCCGCCGGTGAAGGTCGGGGCGCCGGTCACGGATATCACGGCCGGGATCATTGCCGCCATGGGCGCGCTCGGGGCCTATATCCATCGCCTCAAGACAGGGCAGGGCCAGCGGGTCGATACCTCACTTTTTGAAGCCGGGATAACCCATACCTTCTGGCAGTCGGCGATTTTTCTCGCCACCGGCATTTCTCCCCGGGCCATGGGTTCCGCCCACCCGCTGAACGCACCCTATCAGGCCTTTGCCACCGAGGATGGGTGGATCAATATCGGGGCGGCAAATCAGAAGAACTGGGAGATCCTGCTTGGTATCCTCAAGGCAGAGCATCTCAGGCAGGATCCGCGGTTTGCCGATAACGCAAGCCGGATGACAAACAGGGAGCAACTGGTCAAGGCGTTGACGCCGCTGCTGAAAGCCCGCAAGACCCGGGACTGGCTTGACCTGATGGATGCAGCAGGCCTGCCCGCAGGGCCCATCCTATCGGTCGGGGAGATGCTGAACCACGCGCAGACACTGGCCCGGGGGATGGTGGTTGTAACCGATCATTCCATTGCCGGCTCGACAAAGGCGCTTGGTCATCCGGTGCATTATCATGCAACACCGGCCAGGGTCACCCGCCCGGCCCCCATTCTAGGCCAGCATACAGATGAAGTGCTGGCGGAATACGGGTTTGATGCCGAAGCGATCACGTCATTGCGGGAAAAGGGCGTGATTTTATAGGAGGGATATGAGGGTTGCGGGGATGCTCAGCTCCGGGGCGTGTTGATCCTGTCGAAATGCGCAAGCAACTCCTCGACGAGTTCCTCGACGCTTCTTTCATCGGTGTTGAGGCGGCATTCAGGCTCAAGCGGCGGCTCATAGGGGCTACTGATGCCGGTGAAATTTGGAATATCCCCGGCGCGCGCCTTTTTATACAGCCCCTTGACGTCACGTTTCTCACAGATGGCCAGCGGCGTGTCGACAAAGACCTCGATGAAATCGCCGGCGGCGAAAAGATCACGCGCCATTTCACGCTCGGCCCGGAAGGGTGAGATGAAGGCGGTCAGCACCACGATGCCGGCATCGACCATGAGGCGGGCAACTTCACCGATCCGGCGGATGTTTTCCACGCGGTCAGCATCGGTGAAGCCGAGATCCTTGTTGAGTCCGTGCCGGATATTGTCGCCATCCAGAATATAGGTGTGTATACCCCGGGCATGGAGGGCGATCTCAAACGCATTGGCAAGCGTCGATTTTCCTGATCCGCTCAACCCGGTGAACCAGTAGACGCGGCCCCGATGGCCGTTGAGCTTCTCCCGTGCCGGCCGCCCGATATCGGTGGCCTGATGATGAATGTTGCTGGCCCGGCGCAGGGCAAACCGGATCATCCCGGCGGCAACCGTCTCATGGCTCTCCCGATCGATCATGACGAAACTGCCCATCTCCCGGTTTTCCTCATATGGATCAAAGACGATGGCGCGGTTGAGGTTGATGGTGGTCCGCGCAATATCGTTCTGCGCAAGGCTGGTGGAGCTGAGGGCGTTGCCCGTCGAAATATCATGGGTGAATTTTATTCCCGTGATCGTTCCCTGGCAGCGCTGGGGGCCGAATTTGAATTCGTAGCGTCGGCCGGGCAGCGCCTCATCCCGGCCCATCCAGACAATCTCCGCTTCAAACTGGCTTGCGCTCTGCGGCGGGTTGTCGGGTGCCGCAATCACATCCCCGCGGGACAGGCCGACATCATCGGCAAGCGTGACGGTGACGCTCTCTTCGGCCTGGGCGGAAAGGCGGTTTTCAGTGCCGATGGTGAGCCCGGTGACGGAGGTGGTCGTGCCGCTCGGCAGGATCCGTACCTGATCACCAACGTTCAGCCTGCCGCTGGCAATCCTTCCGGCGTAGCCGCGAAAATCAGGCGATGGACGGTTGACCCATTGCACCGGCAGCCGCATCGGTGCTTCGGCGGATGCAAGGCCGGTCCCGGCCTCTTCAAGGGCGGTGAAAACATGAGGGCCTTGATACCAGTCCATATTGCCGCCCCGGCTCGAGACCATGTCGCCATGGAGCGCGGATATGGGAATTGCGGTCAGCTGCTCAAAGCCGAGCGAGGCGGCGATTTCCTGATACTCATCCCGGATCCGGACGAAGACGTCTTCATCATAGCCCATCAGATCCATCTTGTTGACGGCAAGGATGATCTGCCGGATCCCCATGAGCGAACAGATGAGGCTGTGGCGACGCGTCTGTTCAAGGATGCCCTGGCGGGCATCGATCAGAATGATGGCCAGCGCCGCGGTGGAGGCGGCGGTGACCATGTTT